>JABXJZ010000062.1 GCA_013375335.1 Desulfobacterales bacterium | reverse complement strand
ATGAGCTCACTGCTCCCTACGAGGGCAGCAAGGAGGAGTTCTTCATCGACAGGCTCGCCATGGGTATTGGCAGGATCGGGGCTGCCTTCTACCCCAATGAGGTCATCGTGAGGCTCTCAGACTTCAAGACCAATGAGTACGCCAACCTCATCGGCGGGCACCTCTATGAGCCAGTTGAGAGCAACCCCATGATCGGCTGGAGGGGGGCCTCCCGCTACTACGATGAGCGGTTCAGGGAGGCATTTGGCCTTGAGTGCAGGGCAATTCGAAAGGCACGGGATGAGATGGGCCTCACCAATATCAAGGTGATGGTCCCCTTCTGCAGGACACCTGAGGAGGGGAAGAAGGTCATCAACGCCATGGCGGACTTCGGGTTGGTGCAGGGGGAAAACGGCCTTGAGTTCTACGTGATGTGTGAGATCCCCAGCAATGTCATCTCCGCAGGGCGGTTTGCCGACATCTTCGATGGGTTCTCCATTGGCTCAAATGACCTCACCCAGCTGATCCTCGGCCTCGACAGGGACAGTGACCTCGTTGCCCACATCTTCGATGAGAGAAATGAGGCAGTGAAGGCCATGGTCAAGGAGGTCATTGAGGTCGCCAGAGGCAGGGGGAGGAAGATCGGCATCTGCGGTCAGGCGCCCAGCGACTTCCCCGAGTTCGCCACCTTCCTGGTCGAGTGCGGCATTGACTCCATCAGCCTCATACCCGACACCGTGGTCAAGACACGGCTTGCCGTTGCCAAAAAGGAGCAGGAGATGGGGATAGCGGTGGATGAGGTGTAGGAGGCAAAGGGTGAAAAGGAGAGTTGTTGTTACGGGTATGGGGGCTGTAACCCCCTTGGCTGTAGGGGTTGAGGAAAGCTGGAAGAGATTGTGCGCGGGGGAGTCCGGTGTGAAAAAGATTACCCAGTTCGATGCCTCCTCACTGAAATGTCAGGTAGCCGGTGAGGTAAGGGGCTTTTCAGCAGGGGGTTTTTTGAAACCGAAGAAGATTAAGAGGACCGATCGCTTTGTACACTTCCTTCTGGCAGCCACGAAGATGGCCATAGAGGATGGCCAACTTGAGGTTAGCTCAGGGGAGGAATACAGGGTAGGGGTAGTAGCTGCAAGTGCGATTGGGTCCTGCAAGACCTTTGAGGCAAACCATGAGCTCGTTATAAAGGGGCTCATGAGGAGCGTGACCCCCTATCTGATCATTAACCTGTCCGCTAACACTGCTGCGGGTGAGATGGCATCTATGTGCAATGCCCGGGGCCCCCACCACTTCCTTCAGGAGGCCTGTTCAGCAGGAACAAGCGCAATAGGGTTGGGATTCAGGGCGATCAAATACGGAGAGGCCGAGGTGATGGTTGTGGGTGGCGCGGATGCTGGTATTAGCCCTACCCTCATGGCAAGTCTGGATAACCTCGGCGCATTAGCGACTTCCTGGAATGAGCAGCCCCACAGGTCAAGCAGGCCCTTTGATAAGGGGAGAAACGGCTTTGTCACCAGCGAGGGATCAGGGGTCCTGATCCTGGAAGAGCTTGAGCATGCAAGGGCCCGGGGGGCAAAGATCTATGCGGAGGTAGTGGGATATGGTTCCACCTGCGACGCTTATCACGCAGTTGCTCCCCTGCCGAGCGGGGAAAGCGCGATGAAATGTATGGAGCTCAGCATTGAGGAGGCTGGGATAAGGCCAGAGGACATAGAGCACATTAATGCCCATGGAACATCCACTGTCGCAAATGATGGAACAGAGACCCTTGCCATCAAGAAGCTATTTGGACCAAGGGTAAAGGAGATCATGATCAGCGCCAATAAATCCATGATAGGCCATATGTGGGGGGCTGCTGGGGCGGTAGAAGGGATATTTACAACAAAGACCTTACAAGAGGGTCTAATACCTCCCACCATTAACCTGGATGAAGCTGATCCCGAATGCGATCTAGACTATGTGCCCCATAAAGCCCGGCACGCAAATATAAGATATGCCCTCTCAAATTCATTTGGCTTTGGGGGCATCAACGCGAGCCTTGTTTTCAAGAAATACGAAGAATGAGCAGTAGCGAAAAAAATGACTGAGGTGGAATAGACCCCCCGGGGTCAGATTAATTGACTTACTATTTGATAGGGTTTTGAAAGGAGGCAGGGCTAACATGGAAATCAAGGTCAATCTAGCTACCCACCTGAAGGAGAAGCCAACCGATGAATCCAAACTTGGCTTCGGTGAGATATTCACCGACCATATGCTCCTCAGCGATTACGATAGGGACAATGGTTGGCACAATGCCAGGATAGAGGCCTACGGCAACCTAAGGCTTGACCCGGCTGCGGCTTGTCTCCATTATGGCCAGGAGATCTTTGAGGGCCTAAAGGCCTACTACGGTAAAGATGGGGGGATATACCTGTTCAGGGCAGTTGATAATTTCAAGAGACTCAATCATTCGGCGAGAAGGGTGTGTATGCCCGAACTTGATGTCGATTTCGCCATGGAGGCCCTCAAAAAGCTGATCCTCGTTGACCGGGAATGGATCCCTAAGACTCGGGGAACCTCCCTCTACATTAGGCCTACGATGATTGCAACAGAGGCATTCTTGAGTGTCAAGCCAGCAAGCAAGTATCTTTTCTATATTATCATAGGGCCTGTGGGATCCTACTATGCTGAGGGACTGAATCCCGTCAAGATCTATGTGGAGGATAAATACGTCAGGGCTGCTGCTGGCGGTACCGGAGAGACCAAGACTGCAGGTAACTACGCAAATAGCCTGTTGGCAGCACAGGAGGCCAAAGAAAAGGGTTTTACCCAGGTACTCTGGCTTGATGGATGTGAAAAGAGGTGGGTGGAAGAGGTGGGAACCATGAATATGTTTTTTGTAATAGATGATGAGGTCATAACCGCACCTCTGACGGGGAGTATTTTGGCGGGGATCACCAGGAATTCTGTAATCAGGATAGTCAAGGATTGGGGTTTGAAGGTGAAAGAGAGGCTGATATCTATCGATGAAGTTGTTGCTACTGCGACCAGTGGCCGACTCAAGGAGGCCTTTGGGACTGGAACGGCGGCTGTTATTTCGCCAGTCGGACAGATAACCTATGAGGATAGGGACTATGTGATAGCCGCGGGTAGGATGGGGGAGTTATCCCAAAGACTTTATGATGAGATTGTGGCCATCCAGTATGCGGAAAAGCCTGATCCCTATGGTTGGGTGGAGAAGATAGGGTAGGATCATGGACTACGAGGCGGTTATAGGCCTGGAGGTTCATGCCCAACTAAAGACAGCAAGCAAGATATTCTGCGGCTGCTCCGCCACCTATGGAGCAGAACCCAATACCCGTGCGTGCCCTATCTGTCTCGGCCTTCCTGGAATTCTGCCTGCGTTGAATAAGAAGCCAGTGGAATATGCGCTGATGATGGCCCTGGCTACCCATTGCCATATTTCCCCTGAAAGCGGCTTTGCGCGGAAGAACTACTTCTACCCAGATCTCCCCAAGGGATATCAGATATCCCAATACGAATCGCCTTTAGCTGAACATGGATGGATTGAGATAGAGACGGATCAGGGGACAAAAAGGATCGGTCTGACCAGGATACACCTTGAAGAGGACGCGGGAAAATCCATCCATAATGACGCGGAAGGCCTGAGTTATATCGATTTCAACCGTTGTGGGGTGCCTTTGATTGAAGTCGTTGGCGAGCCAGCCATTTCCTCCAGTGAGGAGGCGGTAACCTATCTAAAAAAGCTCCGTTCCATTCTACGCTATCTCGGGATCTCAGACGGGAACATGGAGGAGGGGAGCTTCAGATGTGATGCTAATCTATCATTGCGGCGAAAAGGGGTGAGAGGTCTAGGTACGAGGACGGAGCTGAAAAATATGAATTCATTCAGTCATGTGCACAAGGCCCTCGACTATGAAATTAAGAGGCAGTGGGGTATCCTGGAGTGTGGGGGGGAGGTCATTCAGGAGACCAGGCTCTGGAATGAGAACGAGGGAAAGACGCTCCCCATGAGGAGCAAAGAGGAATCCCATGACTACCGGTACTTTCCAGAACCGGATCTTCTCCCATTAGTGGTCGATCAACGATGGCTCGATGAGATCAGGGTAAGTCTCCCGGAGCTGCCTGATGCAAAGATGAAGCGATTTATTGACCAGTATGGGCTACCAAGGTACGATTCAGAAGTGCTTACATCCTCCAGAGAACTGGCTGACTACTTCGAGCTTTGCGCCCGGGAGACAAGCGATGCAAAAATGGTCAGCAACTGGATTATGGGCGAGCTTTTAAGGGAATTAAAGGGTGATGACAGCACAATAGAGGACTGCCCAGTGACTGCCTCAGCCCTGGTTGAACTTTTAAAAATGATCAAAGACGGTATTATTAGCTGGAGGATAGGCAAGGATGTCTTTAAGGAGATGTACAGAGAAGGAGAATCAGCCAGGAGGATCGTGAAGGATAGGGGATTGATCCAGATTTCCGATGAGCGAGAGATTGCCCTTATTGTTAAGCAGGTCTTAAGAGAGAACCCCGACCAGGTGGATGAATACAGAAAAGGGAAAGGGCAGCTATTCGGATTTTTCGTAGGTCAGGTGATGGAAAAAACCGGCCGAACGGCCAATCCCAGACTCGTCAATGAGATCTTGACAAGAGCACTAGAAGAGCAGTAGTTCTGCCAACCTTGGACCTATCCGCGTTTTCTAAAGGCCTATCAAGCCAGAAGCGAGATATCGGTTCTACAAAACCAACAAGGATCTTGCCACCGAGCCCTTCTTAAATCCTCCTCCCTACGAGGCAGGTAGATACAATAACCGGAGGTCCGTGAGAGATTGATTAATAAGCAGGAGGATCTTATATTGAAGGGAAACTCAGCACTCATGGTGAAGCGAGGTTATCTCCGGGAGGGTTTCTAAAATGATTGGTACCATTATAGGCGCTGTCAGGGGGTAAAAGGAGATGCAGCTTGTGTTCATTACAGCAAGGGATTTGCCAGACGCCTGGTTCCAGTGCGTTTACCAGATCCTTGAAAAGGGAAGGACCTATACAATAGAGAGGGGCAGCTTTCAGGGACAAAAACGGCTTGAGTTTGATTACGTAACGGTGAACATAAAATTTCCAGCAACGAGGCCGCTTTTACCTGACATCCCTCCGTCTCTCGGAATACCCAATCCGGTTGCTGACGATTACCTGGATCAATACCTGCCATACCTCATGACCTCTGTAAGAAAGGAAGGTGAGGAGTATACCTACGGGGAGTATCTTGAACCTCAGATAAAAGAGGTTATCAGGATGTACCGGGAAGATGGCCATGGTACAAACCAGGCCTACATGACCGTTGGCAATCCAAAGTCGATATACCTTAGAGATCCTCCCTGTCTCAGGGGGATTGATACCAGGATCAAGGATAACCGACTTCACTTTATCGTCTATTTTCGGTCATGGGACCTGTGGAATGGATTTCCGGCTAATTTGGGTGCCATTCAACTATTAAAGGAATACATGGCTGAAAGCATAGGTGTGGAAGATGGTGAGATCATAGCCGCGAGCAAAGGGCTGCACCTTTACGACTACATCTGGGAATTAGCAAAACTACGGACCATGAAATTGGACAAGGACTGATCAAGGATTAGTGTTTTAATGTTTATTGCGTTGGTTGGATTTGTTGGGGACCATCCTCAGATTCCTACACTGCTATGAATAAATCCGAAACAAACTCCAAGCTCCAATCAGAAAAAGCAAAGGGAGTGATATCTCAGCTGCCTGCGGGCAATTGAGAACGGGGTAGCCTAGTGATCAGACTCCCTGGAGATGATATTTGGATATCAGCCGTGATAGGTAGGTCCTTTGAATACCCATTATTTTCGCCGCCTTGCTTCTATTGCCTCCGGAATGCTTCAGGTTCAAGACGATAAACTCCTTCTTGAAGCTATCCTCGGCCTCTTTGAGAGTCAATCCCACCTCCAGACCGGGATAGCCTGTTTTTGGACCGGAAATGGGCAGGTCCTCAGGCAAGACCTCCTGACCGTTACCCATCACAACAGCACGTTCCAGGGCGTTTTTGAGTTCCCTCACATTTCCAGGCCAGTCATATCCGAGCATCTTTTCCGTGGCCTTTTCTGAGATCCTCAAATCTTGCAGCCCCTTTTCTTGCTTGAGGTTATCCAAAAAGTGGTTGGCAAGCAGGGGGATGTCCTCTTTGATCTCTCTCAGGGCAGGCATATGGATTTGGACGACATTCAGCCGGTAGTAGAGGTCTTCTCGAAATCTTTCCTCGGTGACCTCCTTGGCAATATCCCTGTTTGTGGCCGAGATGACCCTGACATCCACTGAAATGGGTACATTGCCGCCGACTCGATAAAAGAGCCCTTCATCGAGCGCCCGAAGCAGCTTTGCCTGCATCCCCGGGCTCATTTCCCCTATTTCATCCAGGAAAAGGGTGCCGCCATCAGTCAGCTCAAACTTCCCGATTTTTCGACTCATAGCGCCGGTAAAGGCCCCCTTTTCGTGACCAAAGAGCTCGGCCTCCAAGAGGGTCTCAGGCAGGGCTGCGCAGTTAAGAACGATCATGGGCTTATCCCTCCTGGGGCCGGCCCGATGGATCAACCTGGCCAGCAGTTCCTTTCCAGTTCCGCTCTCTCCCAGAATCAGGGTGCTGGTCTTCGAGTTGGCTACCTTGAGGGCGTCGGATATGGCCTTCTGTAAGGACTTGCTCTCCCCTATGATCTGGTATCTGTTTCCAAGCTCTTCTTTGAGATCGATATTCTCCCTCTTGACTTCCTCGATCTTCCGTGCGTTGCTGAGAGCTAAAGAGGCCAACTCGGCGAAGACCGTCAATGTCTTCATATCTTCATACTGGATGGGACTACCGTCTTCCTTATCGATGATTTCAATGACCCCGATTATTTCCCCATCTACCTTCATTGGTACACAGGCTATCGAATGGGTCTGAAAGCCCGTGGATTCGCTTATTCTCCTGTCCCATCGGGGGTCCTGACTGACATCGGGAATAAGGAGGGGTTCTCCTCTTTCAGCCACAAAACCGGCTATCCCCTGGCCCAGGTTAATCTCGTATTGTCTGACTTCTTCCCTTTTCTCGCCCGTGGCCACCTTGAAGTAAAGCTTCCTGGTCTTTTGGTCCAATAGCAGCAGGGAACTGGCCTTGGCCTCCATCATGCGAGTGGCTTTTTCTATGATGAGCTCCAGTAGTTCATCCAGGTCAAGCACGGAGGAGATCCATGTGGAGATTTCCCTTAGGCGATCTATTGACGACTCGGGGACTGGTGTTCTTCTTTTCATCCATCCCCCCAGAATGCTCAGGGCACTGTAACGACCTTAATGGAAAATAACAGAGATTTGTGGGAATGTCTACTTTTTTATCGGCATTTCAAGGGAGGAGGATTAAATGAGGGGATACGGGAGACGGAAGTATATAGGGGTCATTGTCCGGGCTTCATGGCTTTATGGGGTTGTAGGGGAATTTGGAAATTTGTATCTAATTTCATACATGAGCAGCCTTCCAGGGTAATCCTGGCGGATTTGGGGCACCCGCCCTGTCACTTATGTTCTCGAGGGGCCCAAGCTGTGCTTGAGCCGCGGAAGGCTTTTTTCACCACCACTTTCAGGGCCTCGGGGTCCTGATCCATTCTTAGCCGATACCTAATTTTGGCCTTGCAGGGTATGGGGAGATCATCTAGTTGGATTTTTTTCCCTTTGACATCCAGAATGGTGGTCAACTCTGTCACCGAGAAATGGCGCTCTTTTACGATGATAGCGGTATTGGTTTTTCCATCAATCTTCACAAGCCCA
>JABXJZ010000329.1 GCA_013375335.1 Desulfobacterales bacterium | reverse complement strand
CCGGCCTGACTGGTGTGTCTCCAGGCAGCGTTCGTGGGGCGTGCCCATAACGATCTTTTATTGCCAAGGGTGCGGCAATCACCTTATCGCTAAAGAGATAGTGGATTATGTGGCAGGGCTTGTTGAGAAATACGGCACCGATGTCTGGTTTGATCGCTCTGCCCAGGAGCTCTTGCCGAATGGAATGACATGCCCCTCATGTCATGGGAACAGGTTCAGGAAGGAGACGGATATCCTCGATGTCTGGTTTGACTCCGGCGTGAGCTTCACAGTCCTTGAGCAGAGGGATTACCTGCGCTCTCCGGCCGATTTATACTTGGAGGGAAGTGATCAGCACAGGGGCTGGTTCCACAGCGCTCTATTATGTTCAGTAGGTACAAGGGAGAAGGCCCCGTTCAGGTCCGTCTTGACCCATGGGTTTGTGGTTGATGGAGACGGAAGGAAGATGTCCAAATCAACCGGTAATGTCATCTCCCCGGAAGAGGTCATCAATAGATATGGAGCTGAGATATTGAGGCTCTGGGTGGCCTCAGAGGACTACAGGATCGATATACGGCTCTCCCAAGAGATCTTGGACAGGCTGACAGAGGCATACCGGAGGCTGAGGAATACCTTCAGGTACTTGCTCGGGAACCTCTATGATTTTAATCCAGCAAGGGATACCGTTCCCTACCGGGAGTTATTAGAACTGGACAGATGGACCCTTCACAGGCTTCAGGAATTAACTGAAACGGTGATGAGGTCCTACAAGAGATTCGAATTTCACTCCATATACCAGGCCGTCTACAATTTCTGTGTCCTTACCCTCTCATCCTTTTACCTTGATGTATTGAAAGACAGGCTTTATACCTCGGCTGCCAATTCAAAGGGGAGGAGGTCTGCTCAGACTGCCTTGAATGCGATTCTAGAGGGTCTTGTGAGGCTCATGGCCCCTGTTATCCCCTTTACGGCTGATGAGGTATGGCGCTATCTCCCCAGAAATAAGAGGCCGATCAGCGTCCATGCGGATTTATTTATACCTCCCAGGGAGGAGTATAAGGATAGCTCATTGATCAAGCGCTGGGAGGTACTGTTGAATGTCCGAAAGGAGGTTACCAAGGCGCTGGAGCTTGCTCGAAAGGATAAGATCATCGGCCACTCCCTGGATGCGACGGTAAGCGTGGCCCTCCCCAAGGATCTCTTGAGGGGATTAAAGGACTACCAGGATGAATTGCGGTCTATCTGTATTGTCTCGGCCATTGAACTGATGAAGGAGGGGAAGATCGAGGGAGACTATGAGAGCCAGGAATATCCTGGTTTGGTAGTGAAGGTCGTGCCTTCATCTTTCCCAAAATGTGAGAGGTGCTGGATCCATCACCCTACTGTAGGGCGCGATAGGGAGCACCCTTCCATATGTAGCCGGTGTGTGCAGGTTATTAGAGAAGTAGAAGGCCTTAAGAATTGAGACGAGACTATTCCTTATTTATCGGTGCAGCCCTCACCGTACTTTTCCTCGATCAGCTTTCCAAGTGGCTGGTTCTCAATCATCTAGAACTGCACCAGGTCCGCTCCATTATCCCAGGGTTTTTCAATTTAGTCCTCGTTAAGAACAGGGGGATGGCCTTTGGTATCTTCAGCCAGACCAGATCCGGTTTTCCCTACTACTTCTTACTGGGAACAACGATGGGGGCCATAGCCGTAATCCTTTTCTTCTTCTGCTGGACAAAGAGGAACCGGATATGGCTGACTATAGGGCTTTCCGTTATCCTGGGAGGGGCTGTGGGTAACTTTATAGACAGGGTACGGTTTGGTTATGTAATCGATTTCTTGGATTTCTTCTTAAAGGACTACCACTGGCCAGCATTCAACGTGGCCGATTCCGCAGTGACCGCAGGTACCTTCTGGCTTTTCATCAATATCATGAAAGGAAAGAGCCTCAAAGAGGACAAGCCCTAAAGGAACACCCTTCCGCCTTCTATCCCCCGCTTTTGACATTGATGCATTTGAGTTTGATTTGACATTTGGGCTTTGCGATCTGGCATTTCTTGGTTTAAGAAAGCAGGTGCACATTGCCAATTCTTACCCTGGTGAGCCCCGCCTCCCTGGCTGCCTGAAGGCATTCCTCGGCCTGTAACCTGGTTGTTCTTGGAAGATCCTTCATCAGAAAGTGGGGATAAAACCCTAACAAGCTATAGGGGATATCAGGGCTGCACCCAGAGATAAAAGAGGCGATCCTGTAGACCTCTTCCCCGTCTATGTATCCCGGCACAAGCAGGGTGCTGGCCACAAGCAGGGGCACCTCTGGCCTCTTCTTGATACTGTGGGCAACGAGCCTGAAGTTATCCAGTGTCCTCTTATTGCTCACCCCGCACAGGGCGAGGTGAAGACCTTCTTGCCATGCCTTGAGATCAAACTTTATGCAC
>JABXJZ010000328.1 GCA_013375335.1 Desulfobacterales bacterium | reverse complement strand
CCAGATGATACAGTATCACGGGGTTTGCTGGCATGCTTTCATGACTCTCCTGTAACTCAACAATAGCGCTACGATACAGGCCTTTTTTGTAATATATCCAGCCCAGGGTATCCATAATTGAGGGATCCTTTGGCATCTTTTCCTTTGCCATTTGTGCCAAACCCAGGGCCTCATCTATGTTTCCTCCATGCTCAGCCAGCAGCCAGGCCAGGTTATTGGCAGCTGGTGCAAAGTCGTCCCTGATCTCAAGTGCCTTTCGATAGTAGGATTCTGCCTCTTTAATATTCCCTATTTGTTGATAAATGGTTCCCAGTGACATATATGCGGGCAGGTAGGAAGGCCTCTTGGCCAAGGCCTCCTGGTATTTGGAAATAGCCCTCTCTGTATCCTTTTCTCTTAAATAAATTCCGGCCAGGGCTACGTACGGGGATAATATTTCGGGATTGATTTCGATAGCCTTCTCAAAACTCTTTTCGGCCTCAGCAATCTTCTTGCTTACTAGATAGATTCTTCCTTTCAGATCATAGATAAAGGCCAGGGATATTGAATCCTTCGGCAACCCCTGAGATTGTTCATCACACAATTTGAGGGCTTTATCAAATTGTTTTTGTTGGAGGTAAATTAAAACACTATAACGCAACGCATCCCTGAGCCCAGGTTTTAACCTGAGGGCCTTGCCAAACTCCTCAAGTGCATTGTTATGGTCTTTTTGTAATAGGTAAAGGAAACCCAATCTGCTGTAACCTCTTGGATTTTCAGGCGCTAGCTCAATTACCTTTTTAAAGCTCTTTTCAGCATCAGCATGCTTATTTTCCAATAGTGCCAGATTTCCTTTATAGACCAGTGCCTCAATATTTTCTGGATCCTGGCCCAGAACCTCATCGAGCTGTTGTTTAGCCAGATCCGGATTTCTTTCCCTCAGATAGAATCGGACCAAAACCAGCCTTGCACCTATATGCTTCGGATTAAGTTCGACTGCCCGGAGAAGATCTTTCCGGGCCAGGGCCTCTTCTTTCTTACCCAATAAAGCTAGGGCTCGATAAAAGTATGCGTCGGGGAGACGGGGCTCATTTTTGATTACAGTGTCAAAGGCAGATGCTGCTTCGGAGAATTCGCCCCTGCTCAGCAAAAGCCTCCCCTTGATCAGGTTTGCCACTGGATGGCCTTTGTCTTTGTCAAGAACGGCGTTAACTGTCTCCTCAGCCTCAGGGAAGTGTTTGTATGCAAAGTGGAGCCGGGCAATGGTGGCCTGAATAGTGGTATCCTCTCCTTTAATAGAGGCAGCCTTCTCCATGGTCTTCAGTGCAGGCTCATAGGAATTTCGGCGAGCATAATAGTTGGCTAAAATCATTAATGGGCCGACATTACCCTCGGGTGCGGCCTTAACAGCCTCCCGGTACGTCTCCTCTGCTCGCTTCCATTTCTCGGCGTTTTCATAAAATCGTGCTAAGGCAATTAGTGAGGCATGTTTAGATGGCGAGTCGGCGACCAGCGTTTTCAGCTGCTTTTCAGCATCATCATGCCGGCCCATTTTCACGTATAGCTTTGACAACTCGACTCTGAGAACAGGCGAACTTGGGTGTTCGACCAGTGCGCTTGTATATTCCGCCTCTGCCTTTTTGTATTTCCCGGCCAGGAAAAACAGTCGCGCAAGTGCTAATCGAACCTTGACCTGCTTAGGATCTATACCTTTAGCACTTTGAAGGGTTTGAATAGCCTCGTCTATCTTTTTCTCTTGAACTTGAACGCCTGATAGTAGCATTAATCCATCGATGTTATCTGGGTCCTTTGCTAAAACAAGTTCTGCCCTTTTCCTTGCCTCCTCAGTCCTTTTGCTCAGAAGATAAAAGTTGCCCAGCTTTAACTGGGCATCCAGGTGGTCGGGATCAACTTCAACTGCTCGTTCAAAGGAGCGAAAGGCCTCTGGTCCTCTGTTCAGGTTCAAATAGACCTCACCAAGCTCATACTGGGCCACGGCATCTTTTGGATCAATCTGGATTACATTTTTATACTCAATTAGGGCCTTGTTGTATTCAGAACTCTTGGCATACTCTTGGGCTTTGGCCAAGTGCTTGGCCTTTTTCTCTTCGCTGGTACCACAACCGCACCACATGGTTGCAATCGCCAGGATCAAAAAGATGCGGAAACTTCTCCTTGGTTTGAGGTTCATAATTTTACTTCTCCTTTCAGATGATGGTCAAAATATGGAACTTGATTCTAATGCTAAAGGTAACGCTATTCTTTTGTCAAGAGGCAAGGAGCATTTAAGGAAATCTACATCAAAGCCTTCCCATTTGGCCTTGCAACCGCTCAGGTTTTTCGGGTGTTACGGAGATGCACTGCCTTAAAGCAGGAAGATGGCCCTTCAATCAGGATGATTGCTGGTAACCACTCAAGGGTGGCTTTA
>JABXJZ010000061.1 GCA_013375335.1 Desulfobacterales bacterium | reverse complement strand
ATTTCTGAGATTTTCTAAAGGCTTTGCTCATTGGGCACTAGGTCCTGAGTGAATAAATTCGTTACCGAATTTATGGATCGAAGGACTAAGCTCTTATAGGACGGATCTACAGCGAACCAAGTGAGTTCTTCTATGCCTATCGATTTCCTCGGCATGAAGCCATATTACCTAAATCTCCATCACACTGACTAAAAAATAAATCTCGCCCCTTTTCTTTGTTCCACAAAAAGGGAGTTCTTAATCATTTAAAGCCGAGTCCCTTATCCTAAAAAAGCGCCAGCCCTTTCCAGTTCTCTTTGCAGAAGTTCTACATTCAGTTTTCTCGCCGAGACTCTTTCTTTGATTGAAAGTGCTGCAGCAGTGCCAACAGCATGGCCCATGGTTGCTGCAGGCCCCATGACTCGAATGGAAGCTTGCGCACCATGCGTACAGCTAATGAATCGTCCAGCCATCAATAGATTCTCCACTTTCTGGGGAACCAAAGACCTGTAAGGGATCGTGTGGAAATCATCCCCCTTGAGGAAAACGAATTTTCTTTTCTGGGCGCTTACGATCTCAACAGGCCAAGCATTTGCTCCAATCCCATCATCGAACTTCTTCGCCTGTAAAACCTCTTCAGCGGTCAATAAATGTTCCCCCATGACTCTTCGGGTCTCTCTTAAACCTATTTTCGCGGCAGTTTGGATTACATCTGCATGATCCAAACCTGGTATCTTGTCTCTAAAAAATCTTTGCAACTCACGAACAACTTTTCTTCCATCAATGGTTGCTTGAGTAAGATGGTATGGATCTAGGCCATTCACTACCCATGGAACTCCTGCCATATTGACCCAATATGCCCCGGGTATCATTATATGCATTATAATGCCCTGGGCTCTGCTCATCTTGTATTGCCCAGTTCTTATGGCTTCAGTCGCTTCATCCAAGAGTACCTTCCTATAATTTTTAGGATCGAATGCTTTGCCCACATTTACAAGCTGGAAAGCCATATCACAGCCTTGAAATCCGCCCTTTCCATCCCCCAGTTCAAATGGCACATTAGCTGAAGCACACACGTCACCATCCCCAGTACAATCCAATACCCTCTTTGCCAAGATAGCCTGACGTCCACCCTTGTTTGCAACAACGACTCCTTTAATGGTATTATTTTCCAAAATAGGGTCAACCATTTGTGTATAGTATAAAAGTTCGACCCTTGCTTCAGCCATTTTTTCATCTAATATTAGCTTCAGGTTTTCTGGATCGAAGGATAGACCCCAGCCTTTCTTTTTTGCTGCATTTCGGTCGATCATCGTCTGGATTATCTCCCCACCAACTCCTTTTACGATTGGTACTAAATTTTCCTTTGTATAAAAGCCGCAGAAGGTATTGACTAAACTAGTGGTGGCATTTCCGCCTAAACACCCAAAGTATTCCACAAGAAGTGTTTTTAAGCCCATTCTTCCGGCCGCGATTGCTGCGCTTGCACCTGCCATCCCTCCTCCTACCACGACAATGTCAACATCTCTAATGATAGGAACTTTCCTGCTTGGTTCTGTAAGGAATTTGCCATTTTTTTGTTTTGTACTGCTTTTCGCAGACATTGCAGAGATAGGCCGAAATAAGCCACTTAATCCACCTACCCCGACCACAATTAAGCCCTTTAAAAATGTCCTCCTGCCAAAATTGAGTCTTTCTAGAATATCATCTGCTTTATGGGCGTTATCGTTTTTTTTCATTTAAGGACCTCCTCTAAGTAATAGGGTTCATAATTTCATCTAGACCTTAAATTCAAAAATTTTTATTTCTATATCACGCCGAGATGGAAACCTCTCTCATCTTATTGTCTCTTTTTAAATCTGAACTACTCGTTCACGTTCCTGATGGACTCATTTGGTTTCGTGATAACCTTTTCTGGCACTTTATATGTGCAAAAGGTCCTCGCTCACTACTTGAGTCCTCTAGTAAGAAATAAAGGAGTAATTGCTGGCATTGCCAAAGATAATGCCGTATAATCGCAGAAAAACCTAGATCTCTTCCAAACGGGCGGGCACGGTTATCAGGCATAGGGGAGTCGAGACAAAAGCCCCCGAGCAGTGGGAAACAGAAGACCCAGTAAAATGGATTACAATAGCTCAGGAATACGCAGAAGGCCTCGGGCCTATATGATTGAGGAAGAGGGGGTAGTTAAGGAGGTAAGGGGCGAAAAGGCGCTCGTTCTCACCGATAGAAAGGCGCAGTGCGGCCAGTGTACGGCAAGGGGTTTTTGCGAGATGCTTGGGGGTGGGAAGGAGATGCTCTCCGAGGCCCTGAATCCCATTGGTGCTAAGGCTGAAGACGCCGTAAAGATAGGTATACCTTCGGGCACAGTTACAAAGGCCTCCATGGTTGTGTATATGATCCCTGCAGTGGGCATAGTAGGGGGGGCGAGCCTTGGTTATTGTATTGGGAAGCTGTACAGTTTGCACCTAGATCTGTCTACTCTCATTGGTAGCCTCGCCGGGATAGGAGTTTCGATGATCTTCGTGAGGATCTTAAGCAGTGCATTAGGCAAAAGGCCATCGTACCAACTTGAGATCATTAAGATCATTAATCCCGGTGAGCCTCAGGGCACGGAAGGGAGCGCAGACCGCACGGAAAACGATTCATGGAAGCAGTTCTAGAAGGGATACCGTCCATATCGAATCATCTCCTCAGCGATATCCCTCCTCAAGCTCACTGTATTTATGGGAGGCGAAACTATTAGTCTCCTAACGGGGGTGAGATGCTTCCTCAGTGATTCACCATCTTCCAGGGCCTCCAGTGCCCTTCGAGCGAGGGAGCTTATCCTTTCAGTCGAATCATGGAGAAGGACCTTCGTCATCTTAATCGGGATTGTGGCCCTCTCAGGTCTCTTGCCATGTAATAGCTTGTCGCCTCTCAAGAGGGCGCTCTCAATGGCATACATCTCAATTATCATATCGCTTATCATGCCGAGAAGCTCTTGTTCCTCTCTTAAGTCTTTTCCGTGCTTTTGATAGGCCATGCCAAAGACAAGCAGGACAACTTTCTTTGCGATCTGGAGTAATCTCCGTTGAGGGTCCAGGGTTTGAGGTTCATCAGAGTCAACGCTGTTGAGTTTTTCTATCTCCTCGGATACACGCGCAAAGGCCCGCATGAGATCAAATGTGCCTTTTGTTGCCCTCCTGACAAAGGTGTTAGCGATGACCAGACGGTTGATTTCATTGGTACCTTCCCAGATCCGATTTATTCTGGCATTTCGGTATGCCAGCTCCGGGTGATTTCCATGTATATACCCATAGCCGCCGAAGATTTGGACCTCCTCGTCAACTACGTAGTCCTCTGTTTCCGATCCATAGACCTTATTAATCGAGCATTCAATAAGGTACTCCTCAAGTGCCTCTGCTGTTCTGGTCCCAGCGCTATCCGAGCCCATGTCCAGGCCCTGTAATGTGGACTGGATTAACCCTGCGGTGCGGTACATCATGCTCTCTGAGGCGAAGAGCCGTATAGCCATCTGACTAATCTTTTCCTTTATCAACCCGAATTCACAGATAGGTCTCCCAAACTGTACCCTTTGCTTGGCGTATTTAACCGCCTCGGTGAAGGCTGCCTTGGCAGCTCCAATACAGGCTGCCCCTACCTTATAGCGGCCCATATTGAGGGCATTGAGGGCAACCACATGACCTTTCCCCACCTCACCCAAGACGTTTTCCACCGGCACCTTGGCATTATCGAAATGGTAGGCCCTCGTTGAGGTACCGTGCATCCCCATCTTTTCCTCTTCCTCATCGAGGGAAATGCCTTCCCAGTTTTGCTCCACAATGAAGGCGGTGAAGAGTTTGCCATCTACCTTGGCGTAGGTGAAGATGATATCCGCGAACCCTGCATTGGTGATGAACTGTTTACTGCCATTGAGGAGATAGTGCTTTCCATCCTCAGTAGGTGTAGCCGTTGTCAATGGATTGAGGGCATCAGAGCCTGCCTCTGGTTCCGTCAGACCAAAGGCACCGATAAGCTCGCCTGAACTGAGCCCAGGGAGATATTTTAGCTTCTGTTCTTCTGTGCCGAATAGAGCTACTGGTAAGGTGCCGATGCCGGTATGATTAAATTCAGTTACGGCAAAGGAACCGGCGCCATATCCAAATTTCTCTGCCACAATAGCAGAGCTTATCTTGTCTAATTCCATTCCCCCATACTTCTCCGGGATATCTATTCCCAAGAATCCCAACTCCCCAGCTTTCCTCATGAGCTCCCTTGACAATTCATTATTGACCGTTTCAATTTCCTCGCCCCGACTTATAATCTCGCCCTTTATGAAATCCTCTATTGCCCTGGCAATGTCCTTATGCTCGCTGGTAAAGTCCTCCGGCGTAAAGACTTCCTGAAAACTACCGTCTTTTATAAGAAAAATCCCACCTCCAGCTGTCTTAGCATCCATGCTGACGCCCCCTTCTAAGGATCTTGCTACTGAGTCACGAATCCGCTTCCCCTCGACGAATGGTATTATACATAACCTTTATGCTCTCAATAATTCAAGCATTTCGTCTTGGACCATAATTTTGCCGAAAAGCATAGGGTAATGTCATAGTCCAAGGTATGGGTATCTTTTTTTTGATTATGCCCCTGGCCCGGACCTGGCTTGTAAGGCATGACTATGGGGACTTCACCTGCGAAATAATGCAGCGGCCGTACGATATTCCAGAAACTTCGCGCCAGGGCGGGCCTCACATAGTCTGGATTAATGGTCGACTCGACGTGAGCTCGCCGAAACGTTTCAAAATGGTTTATATAGATGGAGTGCATGACTCTAAGAGTTATGGCGCAATAAACCATTTTGAAACGACCCAGTACAGGCCGATATTTAGGGCATAATCAAAAAAAGATACCCATACCTTCACCCTGTGGAAAAGCATAAATGCTATTTAAAAACCGATCGAAATTGATTAGTATGCTGAGGTTTTGGAATTGATCTGGCAAACCACCATAAGGCTATAAGGAGGCTACACAAATGTATGACAATATCGTTATCGTTGGAGCTATACGGACACCCTTTGGACGGTACGGGGGCTCTCTCAGGGAGTTCGACTATTTTGATCTTGGAGCAATACCCATGCGGGAGGTTCTAAGGAGGGTGAATGTTGAGCGGCACGCAGTGGGCGAGGTATTTTGGGGTGTAGGCGATACATCGCCCACCAAAGATGTCTATACACCAGTCGCAGCACGACAAAGCCTACTCAAGGCTGGGCTCCCGCCTGAAACCCCGTCTGTCTCAATTGATAAGGCGTGTGTGTCAGCTATGTCAGCTGTAAAATTGGGCTGCATGGCTATGAAACTCGGGGAGATTGAGGTAGCCATTGGAGGAGGCGCAACATCGTTTAGCCAGGAGCCGCTTATTGTCAGGGGAGTTCGTTTCCAGGGGTTCCGTCTGGGGGATGTGAAGATGGAAGATCCCCTTTATGCCATCGGCTATAAGGATTTCAACCCCGTTTCAGTGGATACTGATAATGTTGCCTATGAGTACGGGATTTCAAGAGAAGAGCAAGATGAGTGGGCCTTGAGAAGTCATCAGAATTATGGGGCAGCCTGGAATGCAGGCAAGTTCAAAGAGGAGATCCTCCCTCTAGAGATCACATTAAAGGGGCAGCGGCCTTTCACGTTGGAGGTGGACGAGCAATACCGACCCGATACTTCCCTGGAAGCCCTTGGAAAATTAAAGACAATCTATGGGACCAGGGCCATAACAGCAGGCAATGCCCCGGGCTTAAACGACGGGGCTACTGCGATCCTCTTCATGACAAGGGCAAAGGTCGATGAGCTGGGCCTGGAGCCTTTGGCCGAAATTATCGCCATGTCTTCTATCGCCATCAACCCTCATCGTATGCCCGAAGGTCCCGCATATGCGGCCATGAAGGCCCTTGAGTGGGGTAGGCTGCGCCTCGATGATATCGCTGTTATGGAGATCAATGAGGCCTTTGCCGCCGTACCACCGGTCAGCACCCTGCTCTTAGCTGATAAGGATAAACGGAAGGCGAAGGCACTCCGAGAAAAGACTAACCTCAATGGCAGCGCCATTGCAATCGGTCACCCAAACACAGCTAGTGGGGCTCGGCTTATAATGAATCTTATGTACGAGTTGCGGCGCCGGGGAGGGGGCTACGCCCTTGGGGCAATTTGCGGCGGTTTGGCCCAAGCTGATGCATGTGTCATCAAGGTGTAATTGGATCAGGCGGCCGAAATCAGACCACGCTCCCATGTGCCATGGGACGGGGGGTCAATCTTTGTTATCCTCTTCAACCGCACTGATCAGCAATTCGAAGATGTTCGGCACGGCGGAGACCACCCTGTTCCAATTCGGTATGTAGGGGACTTCAAGTGGGGTTTCGAGAAACTGCTGTCCAGCGCTAATGATGCAGCGAACGAATGCTTCAGCCGCACTTTCTTCCTTATGCCTATCAAACTGTAATCCGTTGATCTCAGAGTCATATTCATACCGAGCAATGAAGTCCTGGGCAATTCTCAGGTAGCTCGCCCTCAACGTCAAAAAGAACTCATTGGTGAGGCGATACCCCATACTCGCCATTGTCCTGAATAGAGATTTCGTTATGTCCGTCCCCATCTTTAGAAGGCCCTTATTGGGATCTTCAAGGGTCAGGGGTTGATGCTTATGTTCATAGTTATCGGACAGGTCAACCTGGCATATTCTGCGCAGGGCGCAGTTCCTGTGAATCTCAGCAAGGACGCCGACTTCTAATCCCCAGTCACCGGGAATTCTGATCAGGCGTGCCAGATCTACATCCATCGAGAACTCCCCGGCCAAGATATACCTGAAGCTATCGAGGTACTCCAAAAATTGATTAGAGCCAAGGCTCTCTTTCAGGGCCCTGATAAGGGGTGTTACAAAGATGCGCGTCACCCGTCCATGCATCTGGTCCGTAACCCTACTGTAGTACCCCTTGCAAAAACCGAAGCCAATATTCGGGTGAGCAACGGGATAACATAACCGCGCAAGCAGATCCCTCGTGTAAGAGGCAATGTCGCAGTCGTGCAGTACAATAACGTGGCTATCTTCGAGGGCAAGGATGTATCCGTACGAGACCCATGCAGACCTCCCTTTGCCGTCATCACCGACGTTGATTCCGTTTTCAGCCAGTAGAGTAAACAGACTTCCCATTGCCGGGCCTGTACACCAGATCAACTTTGGTTCTTGGGGAAGGGCGGAAAAGAACCGCCTCGCCTGTTTGAATTCCTCTGCGTTTGCTCTTCCAACGGCAACGATAATGTTTTTGAGGTACTTTACATTCCTTAATTCCTCGACAATCCTCGGAAGACCTTGTCCCTGGAGTTCAACTGGGATGTATGGAAGGACAAGGGAGATAGGCCTGTGTCGTGTGGCCTCTTGGAGTTCCTCCTCAAGTTCCTCAATATCCCTGTGTTTAAGCCTATGAAATGTTGCTATCTCACCATTTTGGAAGAAATCTGACATTATCCCCCTCCGATCTTTCCACCCTGCCTCCTTCTTAGCAAACGTAGGTCAAGAAATCAAATGATACAATGGGAGCGACTCCTTAGCGGGGACCTATCAAGAGGAGTCACTGTTGAGGGTGGAGTCAAGGTCATAGCCTGCCCTTTTATAATTATCTAACGCCCTCTCCTTTAGACGCTTGCCTTTTATCTTGTGTGAGTGTTTGTCGGCTAGCTCTGCTGCATGACTGTAAAGGCCTGCCTTTTCATACTCGGTTATCTTTCTCTCCACGGCTATATGTTCCGGTGATGGATCAATAACTGCAGCATGACACCGTGAGATAACCCTTTTGACCCTCT
>JABXJZ010000327.1 GCA_013375335.1 Desulfobacterales bacterium | reverse complement strand
AACGATCCCAACAGTCCAAGATTCGGATTGCCGGTCTATTATACTCTAAGCCGTGGCCGTGGCTCTGAAAGAGTCAAGGTTCACTATAGTCGTGTGATCCATTTTGCAACCCGACTTCTGGGTCATCCGTATAAGGGTCTCAGCGTCCTAGAGGCCATCTACGACGACCTAACGGTTCTGCGGAATATTCGCTGGGGTATGGGGCAGACGCTCTTCCGTTACGGCAGCGGCTTCCCAGACATCGAGATCCAAGGAGCGAGCAAGAAGCAGCTAGACGAGTTTGAGGCAAGCAAACAATTTGAGAGTCTCAACGCTCGCACCTATTTCCTGCATAACGAGAAGCAGAAGGTTGAGTTCAAAGGCTTAGCAGGTCGAACCCTCAACCCGGAGCCCTACTATGTGCCGATTATGGAGAATCTTAGCGCAGGCAGCGGCATCCCCATGGCTATTCTACGAGGTGCACAAGCAGGTGCTCTCACTGGATCTGGTGTGAACGAACGTGAATACTTCAAGATCATAAGTGATGCTCAATCACGGTATGAGCCAGGACTTAGGCAGCTAATTGATCTGCTCATAGAAGCCGCCCAGATTCCACAGGTTGAAGAGTACAGGATAAACTGGTTAGGCGGCTTCGAAGTCAATCCGATCGATAAGTCCGCGATCGAAGTGAATAGCGCCCGGGCGGATAGTCTCCGCGAAGACTTCTTGACTGTTAATGAGCTGCGTGCTCGTCAAGATCCTCCATTGGATCCTGTTCCCGGTCCCGATGGGGAGACTATCCCAGGGCTTCTAAGGCTTCAACAATCTTCATTGTCACGAGTATTGAAAGAGGTTGAATCATGAAGAAGATAGGAATCTTCTGTGCCGAAATAGATGCGACGAAGGTGATCGAGGATTCAGATGGTTTCCTGGTGATGCCAGCGATCATAGCAAGAGAAGGAGTCTATCGATATCCCGAAGGCAAAGCGTACAAACCTGCGCATGAACTGAGAGATGCCGTATGGACGGCTGATGGCGCATGGATCGTTGCACATAAACATCCAGACACGATGCTCGTCATGAATAGAGACGACATTAAGGGTCAGGTTGAAAACCCCGAGTTCTCGGAACATATCAATGGTATCCGAGCTGATCTACGATTCTTCAAGAAACTGAACAGCCCACAGTTTCTCGCAGACATCAAGACAGGTAAACGGAAAGACGTTAGCATAGGCTTCATCTACGACTATGACCCAACGCCTGGAGATTTCAACGGTGAAAGATACGACTTTGTTCAGCGGAAGTTTCTAATCGATCATGTTGCAGCAGGTGTGCCTCTAGGTCGGTGTACTTCACCCTTCTGTGGAATCGCTGTGGACGCCGTCGCCCAGAATGCCGAGTTAGATCGAGCGTGCAAGATCGCCCTTGACACTCTTATGCAGAAGATAGCAGTAGACCCCGAAGAGACTGAAGACCACATTCACATTCCCGTCAGAGACGCGGATAATTTTGTCCAAGATAGCTTTCGCACGATCGAAATCAGCGAGGAGCAAGGAATCAGAGCTGTGATCGGCAAACTGAAGTCTGATCCGGAAGGGTCGATGCACACTCAGAAGTATCTCTTCGACAAGGGCAAAGGCTGGACCATGGAGAAGGCCCAGGATTGGGTTAGAGAACACAGAGAAGTAGCGGATCAAGAAGACGAGGGCGAACTCGAGCGGAAGCGTGAAGGAGCGAGGAAACGCTGCGGAAAATACCGCGTTAAGAAACGTATGGAAGCGAGGGGCATCGAAGTTGAAGCAGACGCTCAACACGTGATCGAGCGTTTCGAAAGGACGGCTAGACTGTATGAATCATGGTCACGATCAGTTGACAGAACAGCGTCGAGATGATGATGCTGGACTCACGACGGGTCCCTAAACTAGCAAACCTGAGAGAGAAAGAAAATGTTGGATGACAAGAATGCTGGTGGGTCGGACAAATCTGACTCATCCACAGACAAAGTGGCAACGAAGATAGCGATAGACGAGATTCTCGCTGAGAACGCAGCGTTGAAAGAACGGATCAGTGATCTAACGAATCTCAACAAGACTCTGAAGGTGAAGCTTGACGAAGCCGAAGAGCTGATCTCCGATCAACTAAGAGCACAGATGGGTAACGAGTTAAGGAAGATCAGCAGCTATGACATCGAAGACATCGATGCGATGAGCCTTGAAGAGATACAAGAGAGATTGAATACACTGCGACATGCTAAGGCAGTATCCTACAAGAGCATTCGCTTCGCTCCTGCTGAAAGCCGCGCAGGCAACAAACTTTGGACCGTGGGCGACCTAACTCTGAATGCACCGTGGCGTAGGATGAGGGAGGGTCGATAGAAATGCCTCAATATCTTGTGAAACCTGCGAACCAAGTGGTAGTTGCTGGTAATCCTCT
>JABXJZ010000326.1 GCA_013375335.1 Desulfobacterales bacterium | reverse complement strand
CAGAAGAAGACAATGCAGGTAATCATTGCCTTTGCCACAGACATCACGATCCATTATATGGCATAACAAGGTATCTAAAGGTAACAGATTGAGATCTTTAGGCAGCATTGCTTATGCTGGACCAAACCTATTTCAGACGCAAGTAGCTTCTTATCTTAAGAATGTTTCTTACAGCTTAAATTCACTCTCATGAGAATTACCTAGTGCCCCGAAACTGTGAATCATAAGAGAAAGAGGTTTGCTTCTGCATCTTCCTTTCTTCCCCGATCTCTTTCTCGCACAGCGGGCAAGCATGGAGGAACCTAGCCATGATCATTGATATAGTAGTCTCAGCGGGCATAGTCTTAGGTGCGCTCATAATAGCCTACCAAATACTAAGAGGCATCATAGGCATCAGAGAAGAAGAAGGCAGCCCCTGATATTGCTGGATAGCTGAGGCCGGCAACCGCAGATCCCCCATCTTTAGCAGAGCGGAGCCTGGTCTAGATCACAGAGCTAACGCAGTTCTCCTCGGGGATCTGAACTACATAAGAGATTTCCGGAATCTGATTTCACAAGTCTTAAGAAAACTTAGTTCTGAATTTCAAACAGGTATTTCAGATTGATGATTATCGACGGATTCGTCCTGATTGGAATAGTGTTAGGCGTCGTCTGGATAATCCGTGACATAATATGCGAATTCGAGCGTCAAAGAGGTGCAAGTTGATTTGAAAGGATGGTCTCATTGGCGTACGCCGCCAGAGAGTCGTGAGATCTTGGAGATTCTGAAACGCTGCTGCGAGACATCACAGGTTTCTGAAGAAGCGAAACAGATGCTATCCGAGAAGGGATGCAAGGTTCTCGGCTACAATTGCTCAACTCTCGTATTTTAGCAAATATAGGGGCCTTCTAGCCCGCGCACTGTCATCCTGTTGACGTGGTAGAGGCGCATGGGCCATGCATGCAGATTTCCGAGTTCAAACCGATCTCACGGAAGATCAGAAGCTGGTGACAGGGGAAAGCTTGCCACGGTTGATGTGGCAAATCCGCCTTTGGTTGAAGCGCATTCAGTCCGCAAAGAATATAGGGAGTTTCTCTCCATTCTCTCGTGGAGAGGTCTGAGACCTAGTGTCACCTTAGTCTTAACATGACGATGGTTGAGAGGTTTCAGACTTCTCCATCCTTATGCATAGCCAGCAGCGAATTGGTAGCCAGCCGACAAAGGAGGGATGCTCAAGTTAGTAGATTACACTGTCAGACAGAAGGTAGACTTCTCTGATTGACTACCTACTTCTTTTAGGGCTCGTACATGGCGGAAACGGTGTTAGATGCACTGAAGATAACACCTGAAAGGATTTAAGAGCCTAGCGTCAGATTCGCCTGAAAGTGGATTTGAGAGAAGGGAGAACAGATGAGGGATTACACAAGGCTGTTTTCTCCATTGAGCGTTGGTCCTTTGACATTTCGGAACCGTATCGTCATGCCGCCGATGGTAGCAAATATGCAGGTTGGGTCTGACCAAGCCCACTCTTGGTATGTTGCCCGAGCACGCGGAGGAGTGGGATTGATCATTAGGGAGGCGACGGCGATACGGCGACTCGCTGACCCAGTCTTCACAGGTAAGCTCAAGCGCACCGTCGACGCTGTCCACAGGGCAGGCGCTGCGATGGCTGTGCAACTTATGGAGTGGGGAAGAGCTGCCAGCAGCGAGACTATCGCCGCCTCGGCAACGGACAATGCCAGAGAGGCCACGGAGGCGGAGTTGCTGGAACTGATCGGCCTCTATGCCAAGGCAGCCAAGGAATGCCGGCGTGTGGGATTCGATGGTGTTGAGCCACATGGCGCTCATGGTTATTTTCTTAATCAGTTCTTCTCGCCGGTTTCGAACAGACGCGCCGACGCCTTTGGAGGATCGGTCGAAAAGCGTATGGAGATGGCATTGCGTATTGTACGAGCCATTCGAGAGGCGGTCGATGAAAACTGTATTATCCTTTATCGACACACGCCGCGAGGCGAAGGATACTCATTGGGGAATAGCCGCAAGTTTGCAGGGCAGTTGGAGAAAGCAGGCGTAGATATTCTAGATGTGTCTCCGAGCACGAGCAGCAGCCAAGCTCCCCGTGCTGACATGGCTGGCGCATTGAAAGAGGTGGTGGCCATTCCGGTGATCGCCGTAGGAGGTTTCGGCCGCGACTTGGGGGGTGCAGAAAGCGTGTTAGAGCAAGGCCGAGCTGATCTGATTGCGATTGGTCGGGGGTTGATAGCCGACCCTGAACTCCCAAACAAGCTGTATCACAGCAGGGAGATCATTGAATGTAAGGAGTGCAATGAGAAGTGTTTCGGCAATTTAAGGAAGGGTACGCCGATCGGATGCGCGCAGAATGAGGCGTCAGGTAGGGAATACCTCTACATCGACGCGGAGTAGAAGAGAGACATT
>JABXJZ010000325.1 GCA_013375335.1 Desulfobacterales bacterium | reverse complement strand
AAGCTTCCTCATCATCCCATTTCATCTCACTTGACTCGATTGCGGAAACAGTTGCGGTCAATGCTCCCATTAGTGGCCGCACAACTGCACCATGAAAGGAGCTACTCCAGGCTAATGGAGCAAGAATAACCCCATGAAAACGAAAAAACACCCTATTGACCCCTCAGGATATTTCATATAAACAGGGATTTGCATGCAGAGGAATTTCCGCTCGCAGGTTCAAGATAAACCGATGGAAAGGCGTTTCTTTTTCAAGCTTCCCCATGTCTGGTCATTCACCACGTATTTTGCCGAGGGCCTTCCTTATACCATCATAAGAATCGTCTCATCTGTGTTTTTTCGGGATATGAGGGTCAGCCTGGAGGCTATGAGGGTGCCAAATCCTGAAGCTGCCCGGGCCTTGAAGCCTTGTAAGGCAGGCGAATTGTTCGATCCGGCACTACGCAGCGGCGGAGGTTGTCCATGCAGCCTCTGCTGCGCCCGTTGAATTCCACGGCGCAAATTTCAGCAGAAGCAGCATTCCAGGAACGGCGATCAGAGTGCAGGCAATAAAGAAACTTCCCCAGCCCAGATTCTTGGCAAGAAAGCCAGTCGGGGCTGAGGCCAGTACTCTGGGGACACCCATGAGGCTCGTGAGAAGCGCGTATTGTGTCGCGGTAAATCTCTTATTGGTGATGCTGGCCATGAATGCCATGTAGGCAGCAGTTCCCATACCGCTGCTTAGGTTTTCAAAGGCAATCACTCCAGACAGGGCAGGAACGCTGTGGCCGATCCGCGCAAGAACGGCAAAGCAAGCAGTAGACATCGCCTGAAGAAAACCAAAAATCCAAAGAGAACGGCTGATTCCCTGACGGAGCATAAGTACTCCTCCGATCAAGGTACCGGCGATGGTAGCCCAGAAGCCAAAGAGTTTCACGATAGCACCGATCTCCGTTTTTGAAAACCCTATGTCAAGATAAAAGGGGGTGGTCATGGCACTTGCCATGGTGTCGCCGATTTTGTAAAGAAGTATGAAGGCCAACATGCACAGGGCACCCTGCCGTTTAAAGTATTCAACAAGAGGATCGACAACAGCTTCCTTTATGGACTTAGGGGTCCCGAAGCTAGTCTGAGGTTCCGGTGCCAAGAGTGTGGTGAGAACCCCAGGCAGGATACAGGCCGCCATTATCACATAGACTATGGAAAACGGCACGTAGTCCGCCATGATCAGGCCGCCTCCGGACGCCAGAAGCATCCCCACCCGGTATCCGTTGACATACAGAGAGGAGCCAAGGCCTAATTCCTCATCAGGAAGATCTTCCCTTCGGTAGGCATCCACCACAATATCCTGGGAGGCACTGAAAAAGGTCACCAGAAATGCTGCGAAGGCTACCATCCATGGATTATTCGCCGGATCGGTGGATCCGAGACCTGCAATTGAAAAGATCAAGGCTATCTGAGCTAGCAGCAGCCATCCTCTTCTGCGCCCTAGAAAAGGCGGGGTGAAACGATCCAAAAAAGGAGCCCAGAGGAACTTCAAAGTATAGGGAAGGCCGACCAGGGCCATCAGTCCGATCACGGTCAGGTCCACCCCTTCTTCTTTCATCCATGCCTGTAATACGCTTATGGTGAGTAGAAGGGGCACTCCGCATGAAAAACCCATGACAAGGGCCACGAGCATCCGACCGCTGCAAATCACCTTAAGCATGGATCTTTGATTTTTTGACTGCATGCCTTTCCTCGTTAAGCCATCCCCTTTCTCGATACAAGGAATCAGGCATAGCTAGGCAATTGAATTAGCAGGCTTTCTCATCAGAAACAGGGCTAATCCTCCACATTTACTTTCAGGTAAAGATCCCCTCTTCCACCCCCGTTCAATTGCCTGCCGAGTCCGGAGAGTCTCAGTTTGCTTCCCTCCGATGTACCAGGAGGGATGACTACCAAGAACATCCTCTTCTTGAAACCTTCTGGGATGTTGACAAGTTTTCGGGCACCAAACAGGGCCTCTCTTCTGGTGATGGTTATGTTCCCATGGATGTCCGGGTCTTGGCCAAAACTGACAGGCCTTATGACTTGAATCCTGTCAGATCTAGCCTTCTTTGTTACTTGCTTGAGCTTCCCACCTAAACGGGACTCCTTGAATAACAGGAATAGTCGGAGAAGGATAATCCCGAAGATGAATCCACCAATATGGGCCCACCAGGCGATACCGCCTTGTCCCGCAGTAGCTGCCGCGCTTAGGAACTGAAAGATAAACCAGATGCCAAGAAAGAAAAAAGCAGGTAGCTCTACAAACTGGAAGAAAAAGAAGATAGGTATCAGGGTCAATATCCTTGATTTGGGAAACAGTACCATGTAGGCCCCCATTACCCCTGCAATAGCCCCACTAGCACCGATGGTAGGTATCTGAGAGTTCCAGTTGACAAGAAGATGGGAGTTACCTG
>JABXJZ010000324.1 GCA_013375335.1 Desulfobacterales bacterium | reverse complement strand
CAGGGAACCCGGGCAACATCCGATTTGTAGATTACCCTTGATCGGTACCCACTTCTCAAGCAGATTACGCTCAGAAATAACGAAGTCACCCTGAAAAAAGTCCGGAAACTCCAGATTAACTCATCTTGTTCTAAATAAAAAGCGGTGTAAAGTTAATAATCTTACTTGATACAGCTTCATACAAAAAACCAAAGACACTGGTGGACGTCTTCGTTTAATCATGCGCGGGCTTAAATCTCCCGGCCTAGTTCTCGGAGTCAGAATCATTTCTGCCAGTCTTAGGGAGTTGAGTCGGGGAAAATTCATTTACCTTTACGGAAATTGGCATAGACAAGGCTGAAAAGAAGCTTTAGCATGGCACTATCGTAGCTAAATCTATTTTTCGTTCTGTTTTTTCCGTGTAAAGGAGGAAAAAATGGCTGACGTGAAGACAATCGCAGGGACAGTGGCTGCGCTTGTGACTGAGGTTTTCGTCCATGAGTTCGGTAAGCCCCGGATAGAGATAAAGGAAGATCCTGTATGGAAAAAGGTCCGAAATACCGGATCCAGATTGTGGCTTGATACCGGTGACATAGAGGAAGCTTTAAGCTTATGGAGTTCGGAGTTTGAGGCGCTCACTACCAACAATACCCTCCTAAACAAAGAGGTCCAGAAGGGCATCTACGACGACTTCATCCGCAGGGCAGCCTTAACCATAAGACAGGTAGCTCCTGACATAGATGAGAGACAGTTATTGCTGGAGGTGGCATTTGTTCTGAATGCCTATCACGGCCTTAGGCTTGTGGAGCAGTTCGATGCTCACGTGAGCGTTGAACTCCATACCGATCTCGCAAATGATGTGGAGAGAACGGTGAGCTACGCCAGGAGGTTTTACGAAATCTGTCCCGAGAGATTCTATGTGAAGGTTCCCCTCACGCCGGCAGGATTTCTGGCTGCTCGGAGGCTCGGTGAACGTGGCGTTCCAGTGAACTTCACCCTTGGTTTTTCCGCCAGACACAACTACCTGGCCGCCCTTTTTTCACGTCCCATCTACGTGAACGTCTTTTTGGGCAGGCTCAATTCGTTCGTAGCTGACTGCAATCTCGGCGACGGCAAAAATGTGGGCGAGAAGGCGACTCTCGCAACACAGAGGGAGATCTCGAAGCTTAGGGAGGCTGGAAGGACGAAAAGCCTCCTCATAGGGGCGAGCATGAGAGAGGGATCTCAAGTGGCCTCTCTTGCTGGTGTCGATGTACTCACCATGCCACCGAAAGTGGCGGCCCAGTACCGAGAGAATCCCGTAAAAGAGATCTCCCCACAGGTAGATAAGGATCCCCCCGTGAGGCTTGCAGAAGGAGTGAAGCTTGATGATTTCAACGGCAAGACCTTGTGGGAAGTACCCAATGAATTCAAGAACTGTGTCGAAGATCTCTTAAAAAAGAATATCGATAGCCTGGCTCCGGAGGATCTGCAGGCCCACTTTGAAGCCGCAGGTTTCGATGATTTCCTTCCCCAGTGGTCCGATGAGGATCGCCAGACTGTTGCCACCGACGGGAAAATTCCCATCTATGAGAGCTGGAAGGACAGGCTGTCATCTGGGAAAATTAGTATGGACGCCCTCGTTAACATAAGCGGGCTCTACTCGTTTGCCACGGACCAGAAGGCCCTAGATGACCGCGTAATTTCGTTGCTCTGAACCTCGGTGGATTTGGATCAAACCTAGAGGCCCTAAGGGCCCATACCAAGCAGGTTGGATAAAGGTCATAAAAGAAGGGCCACTGCCTTGAATCCCGTGAGGTAGTCAGGGCCAGGGCCAAAGTCTTCGGTTCTGGGATGTTTGAAGCCAGATTCTATGTGAAAAACTGGAGAGTGTCTACTTGACTCTTGCTATATTGATCACCTCTCTTTAGCGAGGCACTTGTATATTATTTGTTTTAATGGTAATGTGCCTAACCAGTCTCAGTCGAGCGGACACGGATAACCGTGCTAATGGGTTGACAATCAATTAAAATCAAGCTCTGTAACCGTCGTCTTAATTATTATCGATAAATAAATTATCTTTAACCATCTGAATAAAACAGAAAACATACTGTAAAAGGGTAAATATAATGGCAAGAATTAAAAAAATCGATCTATTTGAGGTCGGACTTGATATGGGCTTCATAATATTGAAGTTTTTTTTCAAATCGGAATATCTGCATTACGGCTTTTTCTCTGACGGCCTGAAAGGAGATATATCCAATCTGGCAAAGGCTCAGGAAAATTACGCTGACTTTTTACTGTCGCAGATACCGGAAGGTGTAAAAACAATTATTGATGTAGGTTGCGGTTCCGGTAAAATGCCTCAGAATCTGGTACGGCAGGGATACAGGGTTGACTGTGTCTCCCCGAATAGTCTGCTAACTGAACATGCAAGGGAACTGCTTGGAGATGACAGTGAGATAT
>JABXJZ010000323.1 GCA_013375335.1 Desulfobacterales bacterium | reverse complement strand
CGATCTGCAAGACTCACTACCGGCCTGCTGGCTAGGCTTTGGCCGGGTGGGACTTTCACCCACTGGACTCCATTCTTGATTTTCAAGGAGACATCGACCACCTCCTTCCCATCAAGCCAGGCTTCTCCTGGCGCCCTCAAGGGTTGCCCCCTTTGTTTAATCCTGCTTCGGGGAATCCGGCCAACAACCTGTTCCGAGATGACCCCACTTCTCCTGAAGATAGTGCTCAGGAACAACGGAGTCCCCAGGAAAGTCAGGAAATTCCAGTTTCCCTCTGATTAAGACCCTTCATCTTGACCGAAAACAAGTCCTGAAGAACACCGAATGGTCGTTCGTTGCACCCCTAAGCCTAGCGAGCAAGTACGAAAAATCTCCGAATCTCAATGCATGCGGCTGCTGAAAAGCACGGAAACGGATTGCCTGAGAAAAACAGGCCCTTGAACTTGACCTGTTAACCCCGATTCTATATCTTGGTAATGGATGAATCCTCTATCTACCCATTAGGTCCATGGGTGTTCATCGGATGGTCTGCCCCGTGCTGGGGGATTCCACCGGGAGCAATGGGTAGTATAGGTGAAATGTAAGAGGAGGCATGCTATGAACCGACAGGAGTTGATGGCACTATTCAATAAATACCCGAGGATTGGGACTCTCAGTACAGCTAACAAAATGGGAGAGGTCAATGTGGCCGTCTTCGGGTCGCCCCGGATGATCGATGAGAACACCATTGTCATGGGAATCGGGAATAATCGATCTTTTCGGAACCTTGAAAGAAACCCCAAGGCGGTTTTTATTGTCATGGAACCGGGTCAAACAGTCCTCGATTGGAAAGGAGCGAGAGTCTATCTTGAAGCGGTTGATATGGAAACCGAAGGAGAGTTCTACGACCGAATTAGACACGATATTGCCAAGGCAGCGGGCCAGCAGGCCCCTGATATGATCCATGCAGCCATTCGCTTCAGGATCATAGAGGTGAGGCCAATTGTTGATATGGGCTGAGTCTAGCGGAACGCCCATTTATGGTGTTGGATATGTAGAGTTGACCGGGTATGCCGAACCATTAGGCGGGAGAATCTGAAACGAGATGGGACGCGAGCTTAATTCAAAATTTACAATGGAAGATTAAAAACTTCCTCTCCCGCCAAGGAGCCACTCGCTCATGAAAGCTGGATAGGAAAATCCCGTTCGAGAGAGGTTTCAATATCACAGTTATTAACGAATGAAGAAGTACCTGAGGAATTGTTGCAGCGGACGCGGTAAACCGTGCCGTTGAATTTCGTCGTGAAGTTGTATGAGAATTCGGTATAGAGTATATTACGAGTGAATTTGTCCTTAAGGGCCGATAAGCATAACTCATCAATCCATCTTTAGGCAGCAACCAACTGCTTGTGGAACTTACTTTATCCTATTGTTAACAAGTAAGCCGAGGTGACAAGGGTGTTATGGGACACTTGTTAGGACTGAAAGAATATCTGGATGAACACTATAATAGATCAGTTTTTGATCAGGCCTTGGATTCCAAACAGCCTTGGGAATTTCATCTCCATAGCTATCGTGTGGCCAGGGCCACAATTTTGGAGAACTTGACATATGACCTGAAAGTGGACATGAAAGGCCAGGGAGAAGAAGTCCTTCCGAAGATTCAGATCAAGCTCCTTTACCAGGTGGATGTGGCTGAATCCGTTAGGCCGCTCATAAAAATTGATGAAAAAATAAAGGCATTTGGACTGAGCCCCATTCTTTCACCAGCACGGCGCTATTTTATCAAAAATAAGTCGATTTTTCCTCTAATGAGAGAAAAACAAGTCGTCTTTTTTGCTCTTCTCGAGGGGGAGACTTTAAGGGGCATTATTGCCGGTTTTAACAGGTATGAGATTAAGGTCAACTTAAAAGGGGGAATACCGGTAACCATTTTGAGGCATAGTGTTTATGATCTTCGAGATAAAAAAGGTCGCTGCTTTCTCAAATCCTTTCAGGAAAAGCACAAGGACTGGGAAAAGAGCGAACTTTTTGTCTCTTAAGGTACTTTTCCAGATAGTCATCGCGTTGAGGGACTCTGCTGGAGTTAGTATTGCGGTCCGACGGGGAGAATCTCTGATCAGAGAGCGGCCAGATTTCAAAGAGAAAGTGCTCTCTCAATTATAGTTAAATAAATAGAGAAGAACGTCCCCTTCTTGGTTTCTGATTATCTCAGGATAGAATAAGGGTTTTTGTTTCGGCGAGAGAGCCCGTGCACGAACGTTGAGGCTGTTTTAAGGACCTCGTAGGGGACAATACAGGGCCTCTCACTGAACCTTGTAATCTGGATAAGGGATGATAGGTGGCTGCCTTAGTGTGGTACACCGGATAAACATAACGATGAGGTACAAAGTTCGCTACAAGTGAGAGACTCGCCGAATAAACCAGCTAGAGTCCATGGAAGGATTCTCTAT
>JABXJZ010000060.1 GCA_013375335.1 Desulfobacterales bacterium | reverse complement strand
CTGATGGTACTTTATCTGATTCTCTTACTTCCCCCTCCTTTGTCCTTTCACCTCTTCGCTCAGTAATGGCATTTGTTGGGCAGCCCCTTAAACAGAGCAAACAACCGGTGCACTGGTCTTCATCAATGTAGTATTCGATAAGTGCCTTACAAACCTTTGCAGGGCACCTCTTATCAACAATATGGGCTATATATTCGTCTCTAAAGTATTTAATAGCACTAAGCACAGGATTTGGGGCAGTCTGGCCTAATCCACAAAGAGAACCGTTTTTTACTAACTCCCCAAGTTCTTCAAGTAACCCCAAATCCTCCTCTTGACCTTGACCATTAACTATCTTTTCTAATATGTTAAGCAACTTCTCTGTTCCTATACGACATGGTGAACACTTCCCGCAGCTTTCTTCCTGGGTAAAATTAATAAAGTATTTAGCCATATCCACCATACATATATCTTCATCAAGGACAATCATGCCTCCCGATCCCAGGATTGACCCAGCAGCCTCCAATGACTCATATGTTACCTCTTTATCAAGGTACCTTTCCGGGAGACATCCCCCTGAGGGGCCTCCAGTCTGAATGGCCTTGAATTTCTTTCCATTAGGTATTCCACCCCCGATATCATATATTATTTGACGGAGTTTTATTCCCATCGGGACTTCAATAAGACCTGAATTATTGATCTTTCCAGTAAGGCAAAAAACGGCTGTACCTCTGGACTTTTCAAGACCAATATCAGCAAACAACCTGGCCCCATTTTTGATTATAAGAGGGATATAGGCATATGTTTTGACATTGTTGATATTTGTAGGCCTTCCCCAAAGACCTTCTGAGGCAGGATAAGGGGGACGTGGCCGCGGATTTCCTCTTTTCCCCATGATAGACGCCATCAATGCGGTTTCTTCCCCGCAAACGAATGCACCAGCCCCTTGATTGATCTGTAAATCGAAATCAAAATCAGAACCGAATATGTGAGATCCAAGGAATCCTTTCGTCCTTGCCTGTGTAATAGCAACTTCAATTCTATGGATAGCCAGGGGATATTCAGCTCGAACATAGATAAATCCCCTTGAGGCCCCGATGGCGAATGCCGCAATAATCATACCTTCAATGATGCTATGAGGGGTTGATTCAAGAATAACCCGATCCATGAACGCGCCTGGATCACCTTCATCTGCATTACAGATTATGTATTTTTGATATGCCCCTCCACCATTACTGCGCCGTGCAAAATCCCATTTGACACCAGTGAGGAAGCCGGCTCCTCCACGCCCACGCAACTGAGAAGATTTGACCTCTTCAATTATTTCCTCGGGCGTCATGGCCAAAACTGCCTGTCTAACTGCTCTGTATCCTCCGATAGCGAGGTATTCTTCTATCTCTTCTGGATTGATATATCCACAGTGGGTGGTAATCATCCTCTGCTGTCTTTTGTAGAAAGGAATATCTGTCCATTTTGGGACAGGATTTCCTGTAGTGAGATCATGATAATGGAGCTGGCCTACAGGAATCCCATTTATTAGATGTGAATTAACAATCTCTTTTACATCAGCCGGTTTTAACCGACAGTACAGAATATCATCAGGCTCTATTATAACGGTCGGCCCTATCTGACAGAAACCATGACACCCAGTTAGTTTTACTTTTACATCATTTAATTGATGTTCTATGATCTCACGTTCAAATTCTCTTTGTATCTGGGTTGAGTTTGAGGATACACAGCCTGTACCCTGGCAGACAAGTATGGTACGCCTCATGGTCATTTCATCTCCCAGTCTCCCCGTAGGGGATCCGTTGCACTTCACCACCAGTCCGGCGTAAAGGTCTCATCGTTTTCCTTCGTTAGGTCTTCATGAATTGCCTTTGCCGCCCTCCGGCCAGCACCCATAGAGGAGATAACCGTTGCTGCACCGGTAACAATATCCCCGCCTGCATAGACGGATCTCTTGCTTGTCCTGCCCCATGGATCAGTCACTATGTACCCCCACTTGTTTACCTCCATATCAGGGGTAGTTCTAGTAATCAGTGGATTGGCCTTGCCGCCTATGCTCACAACGACGAGGTCGCAATCAAACTCAAAAAAGGAATTCTCAATGGGGACAGGCCTCCGTCTTCCGGATTCATCGGGTTCTCCAAGTTCGTATCTCTGGCACTTCATGCCGGTAACCCATCCCTGATCATTACGGAAGATCTCTACTGGGCTTGAAAGGAGCCTGAACTCTATCCCCTCCTCCTCTGCATGATGCACTTCTGCGGCCCTCGCCGGCATCTGCTCCCGTGCGCGCCTATAAACAATGGTAACCTTTTCAGCTCCTAGTCGGATGGCTGTCCGTGCGGAATCCATGGCAACATTACCGCCCCCGATAACGGCAACTCCTTTGCCTACGATCACGGGGGTCTTGTATTGTGGGAATAGATATGACTTCATCAGATTACTGCGCGTCAAATACTCATTAGCGGAAAATACGCCGTTGAGGTTCATGCCGGGTATGTCCAGGAAAATGGGCAATCCAGCTCCCACGCCGATAAATACCGCACTGAATCCCAGCCTCTTGAAAAGATCATCGACTGTATAGAGACGGCCAATCACGCTGTTGTAGTGGATTGTAACACCTGTATCTTCCAGGGCCTTGATCTCCGTCTCAACAACCTTCTTTGGTAGCCTGAACTCGGGGATGCCATAAACGAGCACGCCCCCTCCTCGATGAAATGCCTCGTAGATGGTAACCTCATAGCCGAACCGTATTAGATCTCCTGCAACGGTCAATCCAGAGGGCCCTGAGCCTATGATCGCTACCTTAAGCCCGTTTTTGTCCTGGACCTCGGGTGCTTCCATGGGATTGTTTTCTCGTTCAAAATCGGCAGCGAATCTCTCGAGGTTGCCTATAGCAACAGCCTGTGTTTTATCCTTTTTTCCCTGGATACATACCGCTTCACATTGGGTCTCCTGCGGGCAAACACGGCCGCATACAGCAGGGAGGACATTTTTCGTTTTGATGAGTCGAGCTGCCTCGGTAAATCTCTTCTCGGTAACCAGGGCAATGAACTCGGGTATGGGGACTTCCACCGGACAACCGGAAACACAAGGCCTGTTTTTGCAACTCAAACAGCGCTGTGCTTCAGCTACTGCCTCATCGGGCGTATAGCCGTATGGAACCTCTTCGAAGTTACGGTTTCGGAACCCGGCTGGCTGTTCGGCCATACTGTGCCGCTCAATAGCCATCCGCTCCTTAGCAGTTAAGCCCATGTAGAACCCTCTCTAAAGCTCTCCTCTGAGCTTCTTCTCAGCCAGACATTCATGAGACAAGGACTGATAGACAACTGCCTCTTGTTCTGTGTAGGCACTCTTACGCTGTTGTAATTCCCTCCAGTCAACCTTGTGACCATCAAACTCCGGTCCATCAACACATGCAAACTTCGTCTCACCTCCAACAGTCACCCGACATGCACCACACATCCCCGTACCGTCGAGCATGATGGAATTGAGGGCAACCTTCGTTGGAATACCAATGGGCCGAGTGGCCTCAGAACATCGCTCAAGCATTTGGGTGCATCCCATGAAAAACGCCTGATCAACCCTGGCTCCCCTCTCAAGCATCTCGGCAATAACATCCTCAACTTTCCCCTTTTTGCCCCTTGAACCGTCGCTGGTTGCGTAGAAAACCTGATTACTCACTTGCTGGAGCTCCTTTTCATGGTAGAACATCGGACTGTAACGCGCTTCAACGATGGATATGACCTCATTTCCAGCCTCCTTGCACGCCTTTGCAATCGGATAGATTCCGCCGATTCCATAACACCCCCCTCCTAAGACAACGGTCCCATAGTGCCTGATCTCTGAAGGGGTTCCCAAGGGTCCAGTCACGGCATAGAGCGAGCCTCCCACCTTCATTCTGGCCAGTTCCAAGGTGGAGATACCCAGCTCCAACGCGTATATGGTAATTGTCCCGGTATCGGTACTCCAGTCGGATACAGTCATCGGTATTCTTTCGCTAAACTCCGTGGCCATAATAATGCAAAATTGCCCTGGTTTCATTGAATCCGCGATCCCCGGCGCCTTAATAACCATCTTATGCACATTGAATATCTCGGATTTCTCTACCAGCTCATACATAACCGTCTCCTAAAAATGGACCTCTCCTTTTGATTGTACGCGACCCTCAACGAATATCCTGAAATCGGGAACAAAATCAGCAATGGGGGAGCCTCGGTATGTTAGAGAGTCTTTGGGGGCCATGGGAACAGCTGCAATTACCCATGGGTGCCTCAGGATATGGTTCTGTATGGAACGGAAATCCTTGATCCTGAAATCCGCACTATTCAACGCAGTACCTACTCTGACGGTAATCTCCCAATCTGGAATAGCACTTCCTTGTGGTTCGGCTGCCTTTGTCACGGATTTTCTGCGATTACCTGCACAACTCTTTGTGCCATCCATCTCCGTAAAAACCGTGGCCGGGAGTATAGCCGAGACCTTCGGTGATCTGCTCATGGGGGAGGGATAAATATCCTGGATAATGATATCCTCAAGGCTAACGAATTGCTCCTCGATCTCCTTGCTGAGACTATTCGCCTCTGTTGCGTATAAGAGCTTGATATCCTTCAATATCTTGTCTGATTTCTCTATACTGGGAAAGACAATTTCCCCCTCTACGATATAGAACACGTTTGATTCCGCAAAGACCCTGGCAAACTCATGCAGGGCAAAAATGGATTCATCTGTTAGGCTCCTTGAACAGAGGATTGCTATCTCCTCTGGCTTATACCGGGCTATTGCCTCAGATACCTGAGGTATTACATAACCCCAATCGGTGTAAATCATGGTACTGTCGTCACGCCGAATAGCGGGGTATTTCAATCGATGGGGGCTATTGAAGAGTGCGGGCAAGCAACACCTGCCCTTGACACAGTATTCTCTTTTACCAGCGTTCATATCCCTTGTGGGGTGGGCACCCATGACCTTGTTCCACTTTACATCGATGACGAGCTCACAGCCCCTCTCACAAAGGATGCAGGTTGTGGGAATTTCGCTGTCAGGATAACCGTACCACTTCGAACCGCGAACTGTCAGAGCGCCTGTTGGACAGACGTCAACGCAATGCATACAGAAGACGCAGTTGCCATCCACATGGAGTTTTTCAAAGGAAGTACCCACCTTGGTACAATGGCCCCTTCGGATAAACGAGATGGCACTTAAACCGAGGTTCTCCTGACAGACTCGGATACACCTGCCGCAGAGGATGCATAAGTTATAGTCCCTGTCCATAAACGGATCATCCCTCTCGAGGGGAAGACCCTTGTATAGCAGCGGATATCTGATCCCTTCTAACCCCAGATACTCCACTAATTGTCTGAGCTCACAGGTATCCCGATTGGGGCACATATTGCAGCCGGTAACCCTTCCGGCCTTTGATGAAGGTGCGTTGAATTTCTCACATGTCTCCCTGATAGCACAGACGAGGCAAGCGGAAGGGTGTTCGGAGAGGATCAATTCCAAGATCCCCCTTCTTAACTTTTCGATCTCTTCTGAGTTGGTGGTCACGACCATGTCAGGCTCCGCAGGCGTCGTACAGGAGGTTACGTAGCCTCTAGCACCTTCGACCTTTACAATACAGAGACGACATGATCCTGTTGATGGCAAATCCGCCCGTGCGCACACGGTAGGGATATAAATACCTGATCTCCTGGCAACATCGAGTATCGTCTCACCTGAAGAAAAGGATACGGTCTTTCCGTTAATGGTCATCGTCTCCATGGCCACAGGTTTCTGTTCAGCTACCTCCGCCATTGCTTATTCACCAATCTCAGCAGTAAGGCTATCCCTTTGGCTCCGTTCTATAAATCCTATCTATAGCCCTGGATAGCTTGGCGGGGTTCATATTTCCATGGACCTCGCCGTCAATCGTCACGACCGGTGCTAAGGCACAGCACCCAAGGCATGCCACTCTTTCAAGGCTAAACAACCCATCCCTCATGGTTTGCCCTGGAACGATATCCAATTTTGACCTTATTGCCTCGAGCATAACCCCGCCACCGCTAACGAAGCACGCGGTCCCCGCGCAGACCCTTATATGATGCTTTCCCGGCTTTTGGAATTTGAACTGGGCATAGAATGATGCTGTGCCAAAGATGTCATGCTCACTCATACGGAGCTCTTTGGCAATCAGGCCAATCGTCCCATATGAAAGATATCCAGCATATGAGTGAACTGCCTGGAGCACGGGGATGAGGTTATGTGCATCCCGGTTATATTTGTCGAGTACTGCGAGGGTAATCTCCCGGAGACGCTCAGGCTCTGAAAGGGATTCCAGTGAAGGCTCTGCCGCTATCCGCCTGCGCTCATCTATCGCTGCTGAAAGGGCCTGTAATACCCTTTCATCGATACTTGGAAGAGGTAACTGCCCGGTCTTTGCGAGCCTCCCAAATCGCTCGATTACCCTGATCTCCTCAGTCTCCTTCCGCTGTCTCGCCTCATCGACGGCCTTGATTATCTCGTCTGGCGTAAACGGCTTAGCAACATAATCCATCGCCCCCCGCTTCATAGCCTCAGTGGCCCTTTCAATACTTGGATACCCGCTGATCATGACCACGGCGGAGCCCGGTGAGGTCTTGTCAAGCTCGGTTATCACATCCATTCCATCAAGGCCTGGCATCATCCAATCGCAGAGAACCACATCGAAGTATGTATCCAGGACCAGGCTAAGCCCCTCTTCTGGGCTTGTAGTCGTAACAACATGAAAGCCCTCTGACTCAAATATCCGCAGGCACGATGATAAGACCATTGGATCATCGTCTATGACGAGCATCTTTCGGGCCATGCCCCTTCCTCCTTGCTTTATTCGAAAGAGTCCGGTTCCAAGCCTGATCCACCGCAGTCTGACTTGCCCGAGGAACTACCATATCTCAGCGCTTCTCCTCAAATCAAGCCAGCGCCTCTGGGATGGCGTCAAAGGCCCGATCTGTTCCTCTATCCAATCAATGTCACCGGTCAGGAGCGCAAGTTTCTCTGGCCCTGTCAGATCATATCCATCTAAGGCATCCGCCGCCTGTTCGAGAAGATTCGTGAAGAATTCCCTATCGGACGCAGCCCGCTCCAGGACCTTGATCATCTCCGCCCTGTGGATCAATGCCTGTTCCTCAGGGGGTTTGGTGGCAGCTATTTCAAGTGCTGCGGCGACTGCCTTAAGGAGTTGATCAGGGGTAAAGGGCTTTTCCAGATAATCCGCTGCCCCCAGTTTCATAGCCTGTACTGCTGATCTGACTGAGGCGTACCCCGTAATCATAACAACCGGAAGGGGCGGTTTGGCCCTCTTAATGTCCCTGAGGACGCGCATACCCCCCATGTCTGGCATACGGATGTCAGTGAGGACAATGTCGTAGGGTCTCTCAATGGCCCAATCAAGTCCTTCACGTCCCCTCAGTGTGACATCCACCTCGTAGTTCTCCGCGGTAAGTATCTTCCTCACGCTGTCTAAGACAACATGTTCGTCGTCAATTACTAGAGCCTTCCTTTTTTCCATTGCTCTCCTCCTTTCTAATGAATCCTAGCCCATATAGGTAACATTGAAGCCGGAGGGCTTGAGTTCTTTGGCTACTGGTTCAACATCCTTGCCCCCCAATCCTAGAACTATCAGCCAATCATCTTCACCCTCAGGTGGAACGGTCATCATGCTTAGCAGGACAGTTTTATATTTGTCAAGGATTTCCAATATCCTCTTCAGATTGCCAAATTCCTTAGAAGCCTTTACATCTATTCTCTTGCCCTTTTCTCGTACCCCGAAAACCCTCGTCATAAGCCTCACAATATCTGA
>JABXJZ010000322.1 GCA_013375335.1 Desulfobacterales bacterium | reverse complement strand
ACGACCCAATAAAGCCTCGCGTTATAGGGCATAATGAAAAAAAAGATACCCATACCCTGGACTTTGACGTTACCCTGAGTCGAAAGCGTGCGGTCTTGACAATAGGGTGGAAGTTCGGTAGCTTTTTCGTATAGGGATAGGGCGGTTAGGTGACTATTGAGGTATGGAGTGTCCGCCATGGAGATCACGCGTCGGGATTTCCTCAAGGGCTCTCTCCTTTTGGGTGGTTCCCTGTTCCTCTCTCCTATTTCCCTTTGTGCCAGACAAAAAAAGGGAGGGGAATGGCATCCAGCTTATGAGCGACTGGAGCAAGAGGGTACCTTAGCTCAGAGGGTTGAGCAGGCCTATGCTATTTTCGAGAATTGCGAGCTCTGTCCTCGGCAGTGCGGGGTGAATCGGCAAAATGGGGAAAGGGGGTTCTGCCGGGGTCCGGCGAGACCTATGATCTATAGCGCTCACCCTCATTTCGGCGAGGAGATATCGCTGGTTGGCAAGAATGGGTCGGGCACCATCTTCTTCTCCAACTGTAACCTCCGCTGTGTCTTCTGCCAGAACTGGCCCATCTCCCATGAGGGGAAGGGAAAGAAGGTTAATGATGAAGACCTGGCTGACATGATGATCTATCTTCAGAAGACCGGCTGCCATAACATCAATGTAGTCACGCCTACTCATGTGATGCCTAACATCCTCGGTGCTACCCGGATTGCTTTGAAAAAAGGGCTGCGCCTCCCCTTGGTTTATAACACGAGTGGGTACGAGCGCTTGGAGATATTGAAGATCCTAGATGGCATCGTGGATATCTATCTACCGGATATGAAATATATGGATGCTGATCATGCGGCAAAATATTCAGCAGGGGCAGCCGACTATCCTGAAGTGGCGAAGAGAGCACTCATCGAGATGAACAGACAAGTCGGGGAACTCCAGATCGATAAGCGAGGGATTGCCACGCGGGGGCTGATGATTCGACATCTGGTTATGCCGAACCGAGTGGCTGGGACAGAGAAGTTCGTCAAATGGCTGGCTGAGAGCCTCCCCAAATCCACCTATGTGAACATCATGCCTCAGTACCGGGTGGAGTACGAGGCCTTTAACTATCCAAAAATCGCCCGGGGGATCACTGTTCAGGAATTCCTGGAAGCAATGGAGTGGGCTGAAAACTACGGTTTGACAAACCTTGATCCTCGTTCCGTGGCGGCCAGGAACTTTTATTCTCAGCGCCGATCAGGCTGAGCAATCACGCCCAAATGCCGGCTATAGGCCTTCCACAAAACCCGCATTTCCCATCCTTCAGATGCATCTCCTCAATCATGTATCCCGTCCGTTGGATTACCATTTTCTTGCACTGCGGGCAGTAGGTGTTCCAACCCTCGTGGCCCGGTACCCTGCCGATGTAGGCATAGTGAAGGCCGCAAGACAAGGCTACCGCCCGGGCCTTTTCCAGCGTCGCAACCGGCGTTGAGGGGAGCTTCTTGAGCTTATGCAAAGGGTAGAACCGAATGAAATGGACCGGAGTATCTGCGCCTAACTCTCTCTTCACCCAAAGGCACATCTCTCTCACCACCGATAGCTCGTCATTCTTTGTGGGGATCAGGAGGCTTGTGATCTCCACATGGATTTTCTCCTGCTTCAGCGTCTTCAGGGTTTCGAGCACTGGGTCTAGCTGTCCACTGGACAGGTCTCGGTAAAATGTCTCCGTAAAGCCCTTCAGGTCAATATTGGCAGCGTCCAATACCTTGCACAGGTTTCGGAGTGGGGCCTGATTGATGAAGCCATTGGAGTGGATCAGGTTCAGAAGGCCTGCCTCCTTTGCACGGTAGGCGACATCCAGCATGTATTCATAGAAGACTGTTGGTTCAGCGTAGGTGTAGGTAATAGACTGAGCCCTCATGGCTTGAGCCTTCTTCACCACGATCTGCGGTGGAATGTCGTAGCCGTATACCTCCTCCGGGAGGGCTTGTGAGATCTCCCAATTCTCGCAAAACATACAACGGAAGTTGCACCCAGGAGTTGATAGGGTCAAACAAGTGGTGCCGGGAAGGACATGCAGAAAGGGTTCCCTCTCGATGGGGTCTAGATGAATGACGCAGGGATTCCCGTATACCAGGCTGTAGCACTTCCCTTCCCGGTTCTCACGCACTCCGCAAAAACCCCTTTTCCCCTTGGGAACGCGGCACCGCCGGGGGCATAGCTCACACTGTATCTCTCCTCCATCCAGAGGAGTATAGTAGGGGGAGAGCTTTGTCTTGATGAGGCCCTTCTTGGCCATTTGTGGCTGTACGGTTTCCGGAAAACCGAAGAGGTGAGCGACGGCAAGGGCACAGAAACTCGTCCCGCAAAGCTTCAAGAACTCCCGTTTCGTAAGGTAGGGCTCAGCGAAGGCCTGACCCTTCCAATTGCTTTCCATGTCGAATAGGAGGGAATGATTTGTAAGGGGTTCACTCAT
>JABXJZ010000059.1 GCA_013375335.1 Desulfobacterales bacterium | reverse complement strand
TTACATACCTCTTCAGCTTCCTTTCCCTATTTGCCTATTTGGTCCAAGGAGAGGAGAGAGACACGTTGTCTATTTCCTTAGTTCAGCAGGCTACTGTCAAGAAAATTCAGGGCAGAGAGGTCATATGTGAGCGCTATAAGGTAAAAAAGGGGGATTACATATGGCGACTTCTGCGCCAGAGAAGATTACTGCAGAGGCCAGATCTCGCTGAGCTGCTCTCCCTGCTAAAAGGCATGAATAGATCCCTGACAAATCTTGATCTGATTCATCCCGGACAGACCATTTTAATCCCACTTAACATAACACCAGTTAGGGGATATGGTGAGGGGGAGGAGTTTTTCAAGGAATCAATAATGGGTATCTCCACATTGAAAGGCATGAATTTTGAGAATTATGTAGTGAGGCCTGGAGATTGCCTGACACTGGTCGCTCATAGCAGATATAAAGTACCGGCTGGATATCTTTATAAAGAGTATCTGGAGTTAGTCCGGAGACTTAACCCCGCCTTAAGGGATCCCGATCTCATCTACCCAAATCAGGTTATCAGGCTCCCCATCTATTCTCCAAAGTTAGTCAGGATGCGCGTTAAGCCTAAAGAGGTGAAGACAGCTTTAGAGAAGACAAAGACTACCCCAGTTGAGGATACCGGCGAAGCTCCGTCCCAAAGAGGAAAGCTCAGGGATATTTTCACTCAAATGGGTGAGGAATGGATTGATACTGGTGAGCAGTTCATTCCCCTGAAGTCTGGTGCCCAGATAAACCTGAAGGCCAGCTCTTTCCCTAGTTTGAACCTAAGCAGTGGCAGAAGATTGATTGTTGACATAAAAGATGAGCTCCCGGCAGACATCTGCCAATTGATCGAATCAGACTGGGAGGAGTATAGGATTGTGCATTTGGCTCCTAGTGATACCCTTACAAAAGCGATGGATAAGATCCTTGCGGCCAGTAACTATTATAAAGTTCTAAAATCCGGGGAGCACTTTAAGGTACGAGGGGATATAGGTATTTCGGTTGCTGGTGACTGGGTGATCATCCCATATAGAGGGGAGCGGGGTAGCGACGATAGAATAACAGTAATTAACTTCATTGATGATCCTTCCGAAAAGACTCCGGGAACGGTGAGGGCATACCTGGAAAAACTGGGAATAAAGGTAATTGACTACCCGGATTTTTCCACCCATGCAGATGGCAAAGAAGGAGTCTCGATTCAACAGAAGATAGGAATCGAAAAGGATGCGGATTTCCCTCTTCCAGCTGTTCTATTAGAGCTTGCTGGACAGCCCTTCTCCCGTCACGTAAAGATTCCCGTATATCAGGCAGAGAGCGCCAAGTTCAATCTAATCATACAGGCCGATCTGTTCTTTAACAGGAAAGGCAAAGACTGTATCGTAGACTTAACAGGCCTATCGCCTGCTATTGTATCTTTGCTGAGAAAGCACCAATTTCTGGTTCTCTCCCTGGCGGGTGAGAAAGATGTAAACAGGATGACGGAGCTCATACTCGATTTCCTTGGAGTGGCATTTGACTCTAAGCCACACGAGCTTCTGGCTGCAGCCAGGGATGAGACAAGGACTATAACCCTTACTATTCCAGGGATCAGCTTCCATGACAGGGAGGGGAAGGAGATCCTGGCAACGGGTACGAGGATGCCAGTAGAGATCGTGTCGTTTCTGAATCAAAAGGGATATACCCTCCTTGAGTTAAGCCAGTTTCAGTGATTCATGGTAGAACATGACACTTAAAGCTCCCCCAAAAGATGAAGAAGTGGCTCAGTTGACTGACAAAGCAATATATATTATCGGCCCCCGGAGGTTTCAAAATGAGTTGATGGTCTTTTTTCTAGAGCGGGAAACCGGTGCAAAGTGCGTGGCGCGTGAGGATGTCCGCCATTTCCCGGCCATACCTGATAGGAACATCGGCCAGCCCAAGCTGCTCCTCTTGGACTGCCTGGAAAGGGATCTGGATAGCTATCTGCTTGAGCTTGGATCGAGTGGTGGAAACATCCTGTATCAGTACTTTGTTGTGCTCTTTAATGTGAGCCGTAGTCTGGGGATTGAAGAAAAGGCCTTGAAGAAGGGGGTCCGGGGGTTCTTTTATGAAAATGACCCCCTGGAGCGATATCCAAAGGGTATTCGCGCTATTTTTAGCGGAGAGCTGTGGGCTACAAGGGGAGTGATGACCAAGACCATCCTTGAAAGCAGGGACAAATATATAGTCTCGAGGAGAGACTCGTCATTACTTACACCAAGGGAAATCGAGATACTCAGCATGATAGCAGCCGGGGCCACAAACGAGCAGATCGCCAATGAGCTCTTTATCAGCCGCAATACCGTAAGGACGCACATATACAATATCTTCAAGAAGATCAATGTCCCCAACCGCCTCCAAGCCGCCCTATGGGCTGTCAAAAACCTATAGGCACTGATAAGAAAGTCTTACCTGATCTATCTTCTTAATACTACCTTCTCAGCCAATCCCATAAAAAAATACGAACAAAAAGCATACTGTTTACGTATTGCCTTCCCCTTCGATCTTTCACTACGATGTAGGTGTCTTCCCAAAGGTACCTGGTTCTTCACCTCGATTTGGTAAGCTGTAAGAACTGAGTAGGAGAAAAAGGTTGAAGGAGGGTGCAGTCATGGATCCAAGAGGTAACCGCGAAGAATTATTCGTGGATACGATTAAAGAAATCCACCTCGCCATCAAGAATGTTGGCTCATACCCAGAGGATCACCCCACTACGCGTGAGCGTATTAGCAAGTCCCATGAAGCGCTCACGAATCTTCTCAGCAGACAAACCACCCTGACTGTCAGTGTTGATGGTAACAAGTTACTCGTGGATGACGTGCCGATTGATGGTAGAAATATGTTTTCTACCAAATTTGCACTGGACCTTGAGCAAAGGGCTATCGATAGTATTACCTTTTGCCGCGGACTGTCGAAAGGAGATTTCATGACCTTTCTCAATGCGATGATAAAAAGGCCTATTGTCCTTAGTGAAGAGGATGGGGTGGCCTCTATTCTCCAGCAACAGGGTGTTTCGACAATAAGGCTCAACGAGGTCAAATATGGGAGAATAGCTGAAAAATTAAAAGACCTTGGCCTGGATGAGAGAAAAAGGATCAACGATGATGTCAGCAGGCTACTATCGGAGGGAAATAGCGATGAGGTTCAAGAGATCCTAAGGGATCTATTCAAGAAGCTGGGTGATACATCGTGGCGGGTCCGGAAGAAAGTAGCAGAAAGCCTTCTGGATATAACTTCTGTTCTTGATAAATCTGACAAACTAGGGAAAAACTTCCGAGAGCTATCACAGGCGCTGATCAAGGGCGTAAAACACGAAAGTAATACCGATGCCTATCTCATCCTTTCGGAAAATCTTCAGAGGGTATGCGCCTCACAGAATAGGATTGACAGATCTTTCGCATGCGAAACCGTGGGCAGGGGTTTGCTCGAGGTCAATAAACTTTCAAAAGCCCAGTTGCAAAAGGCCTTGATGGCAAGAAATAGAAATAGCAGGAGCCTTGAATATAACCTGGGAGCCCTCAACTTTGTTGATGAGGCGACGCTCGCCCATTTCCTGGCTGAACAATACAAAAACTGTGAACTCGTACTCCTCTCTGAAATACGGGATATTCCGGAAAACGTCCTTAAAGCTGTGCCGGTTAAATTCATCAAACGCCACCAGGTCCTCCCCTTCAAGTTGGATTCTGGATATCTGTACACAGCTACGATGAATCCCAACAATCTAGATGCATTAGCTGATATTCGGTTTATAAGCGGTTACTCAGTGCTTCCCTACCTTGCTACCGAATATCATCTTCTAAATGCTATCAAGAACTTCCATCGCATCGAAACCATTGCACCGGAAAGTGATCATGTCATGGAGGACATTCAAGAAGAGGTGGTTCTTGAATTTTGTGAGGAAAAAAAAGAAGAACAAGAAGTACCTGCTGTAGAGGAACTGATAGACTCAGATGCCCCAGTGGTCAGATTGGTCAATATGATCATAAAAGCGGCCATCACCCAAAAGGCCAGCGATATCCACATAGAACCATACGAAAATGAGCTGAAAGTTCGCTTCCGGATCGACGGGACCCTATCAACACTACTGACGCCATCCATTAGATATGCGAATGTTATCGCCTCGCGGATAAAGGTTATGTCAGGATTAGACATCTCCGAAAGACGCCTCCCTCAGGATGGAAGATTTAAGATCGGAATGGACGGGAACCATGTGGATTTTCGGGTTTCCACCTTTCCAGGAATCTTTGGGGAAAAGGTGGTTCTGCGTGTGCTGGACAGATCCGGTCTTGCATTGGACATAGGCAACCTGGGACTGAATAGCAATGATTTGAATGCTGTGTTGACTGCTCTGTATAAGTCCAAAGGAATGATTTTGGTAACCGGACCCACTGGAAGCGGAAAGACGACGACGCTCTACTCTATGCTCCATGGTTTAAATGATGGATCCAGAAACATTTCGACTGCTGAGGACCCCATAGAATACAATCTGAATGGAATTAACCAGTTTCAGATGAACCCCAAGATCGGCTTGAATTTTGCCCGTGCCCTCCGAACGATGCTGAGGCAGGATCCTGATGTCATCATGGTGGGAGAGATCCGGGATTTGGAGACTGCGGAAATTGCTGTGAAGGCCGCGCTCACAGGTCATCTCGTCTTGAGCACGCTCCATACAAACAGTGCATCTGAGACGATCACACGGTTGCTCGATATGGGCATCGAACCCTATCTCATCGCTTCCTCTATTAACCTTATTGTAGCCCAGAGATTGATGAGGAAGATTTGCCCGAATTGCAAAACAGAGGCTGCACCGAATGATTTGCAGCTAAAAGTTCTCAAGGACTACGGATTCGATATTTCTGGCCATCAACTTTTCAGGGCAGAAGGATGTGAAGAATGTAACGATACAGGCTACAAGGGCAGAATTGCAATATATGAGGTAATGCCGTTGTGGGAGCAGATTCAGGAGCTGATTTCCAAAGGAAAATCATCCTCGAAGATAAGGGACAAGGCAAAAACTCTGGGGCTTGTCACCCTGCAGGAGCAGGCCTTCAACAAGGTCACAGAGGCAATCACGTCCATTGATGAATGGATGAGAGTGGCCGCATAGATGCGCGGCCGAGTCCACCGGCTTACAATGAGGAAACTATGAGAGAGAAGAGAAGATTAGAACGATTCCAGCTTGAAATCCCTGCTGCAATTGAATTCCTGACTTCCGATAGGGAGAAGAGACTGCTCAATCTGCTCACAAGCGACATATGCTCAGGCGGGGCCTATTTTCATACCACCCAGCCGCTCCCCGAAGGAACAAAGGTCAAAATGGACCTGGTTCTCCCCCTTGATAGGCTGAAAAAGGCAAATGATGAGCATAAACAGGTATATATAAAGGTCGCTGGAACCGTTTTACGGTCTGAATCAGGAGGGATGGCCATCTGTTTTGATGAAGACTACGAGATTATGGGGGCGGCTCACACAAGGCTAGGAGGTGATAAATGAACCTTAGGAGGCACTAACCCAAAGGTATTCTCACAATGACATCTTGGAGTAAAAACCAGTAAGGAGGTGGAAGAAAATGGAAAAAACAAAAAAGCCCTTTTTGATTGCCTTTGCTGGGATTGTGGCCTTATCGATGCTGGCTGTGATGCCAGCACCTGGGTCCGCAGCCACCATAAATGTCCCAGGGGATTGCAAGACGATCCAGGAAGCGATAGACAAAGCCGAAAATGGCGACACGGTTCTGGTTGCACCCGACCCCGACGCAGGCGGCATCTATAAAGAAAGCATCGTGATGAAGTCTGGAGTGACAGTCCAGGGCTCGGGTGCCGATGTAACTACAATACAAGGCGTCAGTAGCGTGTGGCACGCGGTCAAAGGGGCGCCCAACAGCACCATATCGGGGTTCACTATCACCGGCTACTACTACGGCATCTACAACAGCAACCACTGCTCGCCGACGATTACCAACAACATCATCACCGGCAGCCGCAAGGGCATCTACAACAACGACTACTCCTCGCCGACGATTACCAACAACATTATCAGCGGTAATGCTAACGATGGCATTAGCAGCTTCTCGAACTCCTCGCCGACGATTACCAACAATACCATCACTGGGAATGGCTACTCTGGCATCTACAACGACAGCACCTCCTCCCCGACAATTACCAACAACATCATCAGTGGCAATACGGAGTATGGCATTGAGAGCGCCGAAGGATCTTCGCCACAGATTAAGAACAATGACGTCGTACTTAACGGCGATGGGTCCTATCTGAATTGCTCTCCCGGAGCAGGTGACATCTCGGCGGATCCCGAGTTTGTAGATCCGGACAATGGCGACTACCACCTGAAAGAGGGGTCGCCATGCATAGATAGTGGAACCGACGACGTACCAGGGCTACCGGAGACTGATGCGGACGGCAACACAAGAATAGTTGATGGTGACGGTGATGGAGTAGCAACGGTTGACATGGGGGCATTCGAGTACCAGGTGGCTAAGGCCAATGCGCCCATAAACTGCTTTAAGGTCAACTACGTGAAGGTTATAGACAGGACCAGGTATGGTGCGAAACGCGATAAGATCAAGATCGGAGGTAGCCTTGAGTTACCCGAAGAGGCCTTTGATCCAGAGGTTGATGTCACAGTGACTATCAATGATAAGGTAATTATCATACAACCGGAACCATTTAAGGGGAAGCATTTCCTATGGCTCCACTACTATTGCTTTAGAGGCGATATTGGCGATGTCCGTGTCCACATGCACCTCAATTTCAACAGATGCCGTTGGTGGGTGAAGATCTACGGTATGGAGACCAGCGACCTTGTGCGAAGCGAGACGGCAACTGTAGAGCTTAAGATTGGCAAGAATGTTGGTGACGAGAGTTTTGAGTGGACCAAGAGGTGGGAAGGCCGCAGGATAGGATTTGCCAGGTTCATTGAATGGCCACCGATCCGCTGCTGTGGTCGGTGGTGGTGGTGGCGTTGAACCGGTCACCTTAACCCTATAACATTGAAGGAACTGCGAATGTCCAAGAAACTCCATATCGTGGCCACCTGAGTCTGGCCTTGATATTGGATAGGAGTGGAGAAGGCGGTTGAAGATCTTTCAACCGCCTTCATCCTTTTTTCGGAGAGAGGGCAGGGGAAGGAGAATCCCCTTGGAGTGTCTGGAGGGAGATGAGGAGAGCTCCCTATTCGGAAGAGATGCCTGCCTCTGGCCACCTCAAAAGAGCCCTCTAGACTGCAAAACCCCTTTCGCGTTGAGCGAAAAAGTGTTACCTGATACCACCTCTAATACCAGCTTTTTAGACGTGGCCTCGATCAAAATACGAACAAAAAACATATTATTTCCGTATTGTGTTTCCCTGGGGACTTGAGTTATCAATAGGGGCCAGGAGAGCCCCTGCTCGAGCGAGTCTCGCCCATCCAATGGGCCTCTCATAGATTTGAAACATCGATCATACTTGAGCTGGATACCCTATAGAGTATGGACCCACGCCGAGAAGAAAACCCGCGAGGCAGGAGACCATGAAAGAGAGAAGAAAGGAGGAGGATAAATGAGGCTGATGAGTGCTAATCAGGGCAATTGAGATGTGTAGAGATTTATGATATGTGTAGGTATAACATCTTAAGAAGTGAATATCTGGGCGACGCAAGACGAAATAAGTTTTTCATTTTCCCAGTAACTTTGACTATCAAGGGTTGCTTCGCTATGAGGTCTTTGAGAAGAGCTGGATCTCTTTTCTTGATATATCTCCTCTTTTTATCCGTACCGATCTCCGTCTTAGCAGAT
>JABXJZ010000321.1 GCA_013375335.1 Desulfobacterales bacterium | reverse complement strand
GATAAGTCGTGAAAAGCACAGCGGCCTCCCACCAGTCACAGCAGCAAAGATCTCATGCCCCTTCCCGACATTGTAAAGTATTTGATGCTCTCAGTAGTAACTAAAGGTAAACTCTGAAGTAGTTGGGATGAAAGACCTTAGAGGTCTAAAAGTGTGGGGTAAAGCGCATACCATAACTCTCGCCGTGCATAAGGCGAGGATGGATTTTTCACCGGATGACTCGTTTGCACTGAGAGGTCAGATAAGACGCCCATGTGCTTCTATCGTCGCTCACATTGCTGAGGTTGTTAGAACCCCCTTTCCATCTGTGGAGCAGTAAATGAGATACAGGTATTCGGTGTTCGCCTGGATAGTCACGGCACTAATGCCCTTTATCTTCGGGTGTGAGAACCCTACTTCCAATGAGGAGAGTAGCGCCGCTGTCAGCAAGGCAATTGAGCAGCCGCCGGTGGTAAAGGTCGCCAAGGTAAGGAGGGGCGATATATCGGTCCCTATTCGAGCAACCGGGACTATATTTCCCGACCATGAATCGAAGATTGGACCGAAGATTTCCGGGGTCATTGAGATCGTCCATGTGGATGAGGGGGACCAGGTGAAGGAAGGCCAAATCGTAGCCCAGATTGACCAAAAGGAGCTGCTGATAGCTGTGAGACAGGGCCGGGCGGCAGTCAGAGTGGCCGAGGCCCAGCTCAAAGAGGCGGAGCTCAAGGAGCTCAACCTGAGAAGGGAAAGGGAAAGGCTCTCGAACCTTTTAAAGAAGAACGTGATCTCCCAGCAACGGTATGACGATATGGATACGGCCCATGCTATGGCTGTAGCCAGGATAGAGTTGATCAGGGCCCAGATTTTGAGTGCCAAGGAGAACCTGGCAATGGCCAAGCAAAAACTGAGGGACACCAGGATTGTCTCGCCATTTTCCGGGCTCATCGTGAAGAGGTTCATTAATGAGGGCGAATTCGTATCCACTATGCCTCCGACCCCCCTCTTCTTAATCATGAATATCGATAAGGTTGAGATGGAGGTAGGCCTTTCAGAAGTCCATTTAGCCAATGTCGCCGTCGGCAATCCGGTGGAGATCACGGTAGATACCTACCCTGGCGTTACGTTCAAGGGTAAGATTTCAACGATCAACCCCATGGTAGATCCTGGTAGCAGGGCATTTAAGGTTAAGGTGGAGATCCCAAATAAGGATCATCGATTAAAGCCCGGGATGTTCGCCAGGGCAAAGATACACCCGGAGATCCACAAAGATGCCCTCATTATCCCATTCAAATCGGTGGTAAACAGGGGAGGCGGTACCTATGTTTTCCTCCTCAATGGGGATGTTGCCTCTTTGCAGGCGGTTCAAGTGGGCATCACCGATGAAGAGGAAATTGAGGTGATTGATGGCTTGCAGGAGGGCGAGGAAGTCATGGTTGAAGGCCACTATGGGATGGCGGATCAAATAAAGGTACGGGTGGTGAGGGATTAGATGAATATACCGGAGTTTTCCGTTAACAGAAAGATCACTGTCCTCATGCTGACCCTCATCGTGTGTCTGTTTGGCGTCATCTCCTTTGTGAGGATTGGCATAGATATGATGCCAGAGCTCGAGTACCCCTTTGTATCTGTTGTGACCACCTATGAAGGCGTTGCCTCTGAGGATATTGAAAATCTGATCACCAAGCCCATTGAGGAGGCTGTGAGCACGGTAAAGAAGGTGAAGATAGTCAGATCCATATCCAAGGAGGGTGTATCCATCGTGATGGTGGAGTTTGAGTGGGGGACTTTACTCGATTTTGCCGCCCAGGATGTCCGTGACAAGATCTCCTGGCTGACAGATTACCTGCCCGAGGATGCGGATACCCCGCTGGTGGTGAAATTCAACATGTCAGACTCCCCGATCCTTTTCTATGGTGTTACGGGGATGGAAGACACGATCAAGCTTCGCCAGTATCTCAAGGATAACGTCAAGAGCAGGATTGAGAGATTAGACGGGGTAGCCAGCTGTTGGATTGCCGGAGGGCTGGAAAGGGAGATAAATGTCTTCGTGGATCGGGATAGACTCAGGGCATATAACCTCTCGCTCAGCCAGGTTATAGCAACACTCAGAAGGGAAAACCTGAATGTCTCAGCAGGACATGTGACTAGGGGTTATACCGAGTATCTGGTGAGGGCCATGGGGGAGTACAAATCCCTTGAACCGATCGCCGACACAATTGTTGGCATGAACAATGGCATTCCCATCTATATCAAGGACATCGCGAGCGTCGAGGATACCCATAAGGAGATAAGAAACTATACCAGGACCAATAAAAGGGACTCCCTCGTCATGATGATCCTGAGGCAGTCAGGCGCAAATACCGTCAAGGGCATTGACAGGGTGAAGAGGGCCCTTGAGGAGATGAGGGACGAGATTCCCGAGGGCGTTAAGTTCCGCCCCGTCATAGATTTTTCCCGGATTATCAAGAAGGTAGTCAAGCGCACGAATCTC
>JABXJZ010000058.1 GCA_013375335.1 Desulfobacterales bacterium | reverse complement strand
TACGTTAGCTTCCAAGACTCATAGCCAAGTGCAAAAGCTGTGCCCTTACGCAGCAGTTAGTAGAGTGCAAGAAGCATGGAGGGAGCTTCTTTCCTCCCATCCTGGTAATGACCTAAATTCCCCTAAGCAGTATCATTGACAATCACCGAACCGATTCTTAACTTTTAAGGCAACTATATAGACAGTTCACGTGTTTGAGGTAACTGGACCCACCAAAAAAGAGCTGTTACAGGAATACTACTTAAGGAGGAACGGCAATTATGCGCTTTGATAAATTTACGCTTAAGGCCCAGGAGGTTATCCAAAACTCCCAAGAGATAGCCTCACAAAAGGGCCATCAACAGATCGAACCTGAGCATCTGCTCTACGCACTTTTAGAACAGAGAGGGGGTATAATTTCACCTCTACTCGGCAAGATTGGTGTTAAAGAGGATGCCATACTTCATGATTTGAGCGAAGCCTTAGATCAACTACCCAAAGTCAGCGGAGCCGGATATGGAGGTGCCTATATATCCCCTAGACTTAAGGGAGTGCTTGATCAGTCCTTAAAAGAGGCTGCCCAGATGAAGGATGAATACGTGAGCGTAGAACACATGCTCCTGGCAATCCTGGAGGACAGGGAAGGAAGTGCGGCCCAGATTCTCACATCACACGGACTGAGCAGGGATACTGTACTGAAGGCCCTTATCGATATAAGAGGGGGTCAGAGGGTGACCGATGCAAACCCAGAGGATAAATACCAGGCCATAGAACGCTTTAGCCGCGACCTTACCGAAATGGCTGCAAATGATAAGCTTGATCCGGTAGTAGGTAGGGATGATGAAATCAGAAGGGTGATTCAGGTCCTTTCCCGGAGAACCAAGAACAACCCGGTTTTAATAGGCGAGCCAGGAGTCGGCAAAACAGCCATTGCTGAAGGCCTTGCACAGAGAATCGTTCATGGAGATGTTCCTGAAACGTTGAAAGAGAAAAAGGTAGTGGCCCTCGATATGGGCGCATTGATCGCAGGGGCAAAATATCGGGGCGAGTTTGAGGATAGACTGAAGGCATTCATCAAGGAAGTAACAGAGGCAGAAGGTTCCATAATTCTCTTCATTGATGAGCTCCATACCCTCGTGGGCGCTGGGGCAGCAGAGGGGGCAGTGGACGCATCTAATATGCTAAAACCCGCCCTTGCCCGCGGTGAACTTAGGTGTGTAGGGGCCACAACAATCAAGGAATACAGGAAACACATAGAAAAAGATGCCGCACTGGAGCGACGCTTTCAGCCAATTGTAGTAGCGGAACCCAGTGTAGAGGACACCATCTCCATTCTACGGGGCCTTAAGGAGAAATACGAGGTCCACCACGGTGTCAGGATTAAGGACTCTGCCCTCGTCTCTGCCGCTGTGCTCTCAAACAGGTATATCACTGATCGTTTTCTCCCTGATAAGGCAATAGACCTCGTTGATGAGGCAACCAGTAGGCTCAGGATAGAGATAGATAGCATGCCATCTGAGATAGATGACCTGAAACGAAAGATAACCCAGCTAGAGATAGAGAGAGAGGCACTCAAGAAGGAGTCGGACAGTGCCTCGAAGCAACGGTTGAAGAAGATAGAGGAGGAACTGAAGGCCCTCAAAGAGCAGGCTGGTGAGATGACAACCCACTGGCAAAAGGAGAAGGATATTATTGCCCAAATCAGGCAGATAAAGGAAAAGATGGATTCCGCGAAGTCAGAGGCGCAGCTCGCGGAGAGACAGGGAGACCTCGCAAAGGCGGCAGAACTAAGATACAGCACTATCTTACAGCTGGAAAAAGGCCTATCAGAGAAAAACAGCGAGCTGACGGAGCTTCAATCTCACAGAAAGATGCTCAAGGAAGAGGTAGATAGCGACGACATCGCCGAGGTAGTATCCAAATGGACCGGTATTCCAGTAGAGAGGATGATGGAGGGCGAAAAGGAGAAACTGCTCAAAATGGAAGAGAGGATCGAAAAAAGGGTAGTGGGACAGAAAGATGCCGTCATTGCGGTAGCAAATGCTGTGCGGAGGGCACGCTCTGGTCTTCAGGATCCAAACAGACCTATAGGATCGTTTATATTCCTTGGTCCCACTGGTGTTGGTAAGACCGAGCTTGCAAAGGCGCTGGCCGAGTTCCTATTTGACGATGAGCAATACATGATCAGATTAGACATGTCCGAGTACATGGAAAAACACTCGGTTGCGAGAATGATAGGGGCTCCACCAGGCTATGTGGGCTATGAGGAGGGGGGACATCTCACTGAGTCGGTCAGGACACATCCCTACTCGGTCATTCTCTTTGACGAGATTGAGAAGGCTCACCCTGATGTCTTTAATATCCTCCTTCAGATCCTCGATGATGGCAGGATGACCGATGGTAAGGGAAGGACCGTTGATTTCAAGAACACAGTTCTCATTATGACATCCAATATTGGAAGCCAGATAATAAAGGAATTTGCCGGTAAGGATAGGGAAACAATGACCGCCGATGTCATGGAGATGCTCCAGGCGACCTTTAGGCCAGAGTTCTTGAACCGAATCGACGAGGTTATAATCTTTAACTCCCTCGGCAAGGAGGAGATTAAAGGAATCGTCGATATACAAATAGGACACCTAACCAGAAGGCTTCAGGACCGTAAAATAAGCCTCAATCTGACAGACGGGACAAGGCAATTCTTGGCTGATATCGGATTTGATCCTGTCTATGGTGCAAGGCCCCTAAAAAGGGTTATTCAGCATCACATTGAAGATCCGTTGGCATTGAAGATATTGGCTGGTGAGATAGTAGATGGAGACACTGTGAGCGTCACTGCAGAAGATGGGAGGATAGTCTTTCAATAAACGTTAGGGGCCAGCAATAGGCTGACAGCTTGAAGATGTGACTGGAAGTGGCTGAATGCTGGCTGCTGATCGTTGAAGGCTTGAGTAGTGAGTCAGTGGAGATTAAAGGCGTGGAGTACGACCCGAGCTGATCTTTGAGAGGGTATCCCTTTCCATTTTCTTCCTGGCCTTCCTTCTATTCCCTTCGTTCTCCTGCGCTTGAAAACTCGCATGTGGCGTGAGAACCGAATTATTTCTATTCCCGTTCCTGTTGACTCTTCTTTAATTCTTCTACCTTCTTTAGGATTTTCTTGGCCTTATTGATCAAATGATCAACTTCTTTATAATTGGGGTCGATAACCCTTACCAACTCCCATTCCTCAATCGCCTCAACCAATTGCTCCCCAGCAAAGCACTCGACCCCTTTCTGGTAGTGCATTTCATTATATGAATTCTCACTCCTTTCTATGTACATATGGCACTTATCGCAATCGCTTTTATATAGAAGGCATGACTCAAATCGATCTTTGGCTGCAAGGTAATCCTTCTTTTCAAAAAGGGCAACACCCTGCTGAAAATAGGACTTAAAAGAGTATTCAAGAGCCATGCTATCCTCGGGGTAGACATTTAGAACCTTGTCAAGTTCAACAATAGCTTCTTGATATTCGCCCTTTCTAAATAGATCAACACCGTTTTCGCGATAAATGGCGACTTGGTCTACAGATTGTTTCTCCTCTTCCTTATGTTCAGCTTCAAGTGTTTCTTCATACTCCTGTTCCTTCAACGCATGCCCTTCCCTGCCCCACGACCCTGAATCAACAGTCTCCCGTGCCTCTCTCTTGAGGGTCCCCTTGCCGACTAAAAATTCCACACCTTCAATCTCAGGCACCTTGATCTCCTGACCGGCATGGACCCGAGCGGCATCCGTCAGATTATTGCATTTCGCTATAATGTGAAACTTACCGGGATCTCCATAATACTTCTCGGCCAATTGGGAAAGATTTTCCCCTTGCTCAATCGTGTGTACGATGTAGCTTTTGATCTTGATTCTTTTTCTGGAAGTAAGCCTCTCTACCGCTTCCGGATAATCGGGCCAGAGCCTCAGAGCAATTAAGAATTGCTGATGGGCGAGGCCATATTTTCCGTTATTGTGGAACTTCAGTCCCGCCTTATAATGTTTCTGGGCCAAACTGCGTAACTTTGTGTCAACCCGGTTACGGCAATCGACGGCAACAGTCATAGCAAGCTTATATTGCCTTAGGGCTTCAACCAGATCTCCCTCATTCTCATGCTCCCGGCCCCTCTGGAGATACGCCTTCGCAACTCTTTCGTCTGAGATTTTTCTTATGAGAGGCACACAGCCCACAATCGATGCTACGAGAATGATGTAGATCAGAATTGAAAGCTCGCTTCTCTTTATCATGTTTCTACTGTAGCGAGAACTCGTGAAAGGTTTTTACCTTGGTGATGAAGGACTCCAAATCCCTTTTCAATATCTGATTCCTTTTTAAGGCAAGTGGATCGGCAAAAAACGGGTTGCCCCCCCGCTCCACGGATAACCCGATCCTATAGCCCAACTGATCACAAATATTTAGCACCCTCTGATCATAACTGCCATAGGGGAAGGCCAGGTAAATGGTATCCTGCTCCAGCTTTCTATCAATTATCTGCTTAGAAACAAGAAGTTGCCTTTTAATCCTTGCCATATAGGCCTGATCATCCTCCCCTGCCCTCCTCTTTGTAAGGTCGCAATAAGATAGAGTCTGCGATCCCACTTCGAAGCCATCTGCCTTCATCTCTCTAAGCTGATCCCAGGTTATTGCGCTTTTTGAAGCCCCCACAAAAGCAGTATGTATGAACAGAGTTGCCGTGAAACCGTATCTTTCGAGGATTGGGTAGGCGATATCATATGCTGACCCGTAACCACCATCTACGGTAATCACGACTGATCTTCTGGGGAGGGAATGGCGATACTGCAAAAAATCAAGAAGCTCACCCAAACTGATCACCCGGTAACCGTTATCCTTCAAGTATCTCATCTGCAACTCAAAAACACCGGCAGGGATACATAGGGGAGATTTACAATCTTCAGCAAACCCATAGTAGCAAAGAATGGGCACTACCTGGTAGCCATCCGGTGTTAGACCGCCTCTGTTTTCCTCTTTCAGGGGAATTACGATCATCTGATGCCTTTCAAACCGGGTCCCCTCATTGGCTTCCTCGATCACCCATGATCTCTTTGGATCCCCTAAAAACCTTTCTGCCAGCGAGACAGGCGTGTCACCGCCCTGCAAGAGATAGAGAATATATTCCTCTGACTGAAATATGATGGGTTTTGCGGGCTTTTCTTCAGAAACCGCTGATTCAGTTGCCCTTGGGGCAACACCCAGAGTGGCACAGGCTGATTGAAACAGAAGCCCTAATCCAAACGGTATCCAAAGAATTGCTCCCGATTTATTCCTGTACCGCCTCTTGCATGCCGTCCCCATTTTGATCCTCTTCTAAACCCAATACATTAAAGACAGCTATCTTCATTTTTCTCCCCTTGAGAGGCATCATCCTCCTTTTCTCTATTTTCAGGCTATCTTTATCCTTAATTAACTCATAAGTCTGCCTGCTGATCAAGGTCTCCCCTGCTTTTGCACGGGAAGTAAGCCTCGAGGCCACATTGACGTTATCTCCTATAACTGTATACTCCATCCTCCTCCGTGAACCAAGATTCCCCGCGATCATCGCACCGGAGTTTATCCCTATACCCACTTGAATTCCCACATCCTCCAGTTTCTTTTCTGGATCAAGTCGAGCAATTTCTTTTTGTATATCCAAGGCAGCCCTCACAGCGGCCTCTGCATGTTGGGGGTTGGGCACCGGTGTCCCAAAGACTGCCATGGCTGCATCTCCCACAAACTTGTTTATGTGACCACCATGTTTGACAACTATATCAGTTACCCTAGGAAAGTAATCATTCAGCAGTTCAACGATGGTCTCAGGCTCTTTATCCTCCGATAGGGTTGTAAAGCCCCTTATATCAACGAACAGAACTGTGGCCTCCACCTCCGATCCTTTCATCCATTCGTTATCAGGATTTGCCAGTATCATATCAACTATCTCAGGTGTTACATACCGCCCGAAGGAGTCCTTGATCTTTTCCTTGAGCGCCAGATCCTCGGCCATCTTGTTAAAGGCCGAACCAAGATCTCCGAGTTCATCATTTCGTCTAATACTTACCCGATGATCAAAATTGCCCATCCCTAAGGCCTTGGTGCTCTCCAGGAGCTTCATGATAGGACTTGAAAAATACCTACTGAGTCCGAGACTTAACAAGAGGCCCAGGGTAATAGTTATTACTGTGAGCACCAAAATAGAGATCTTCGCATCACGAATATTTCGCAGGATGTTCTTTTGCGATATGGCCAAGTGGACATCTCCAACCTTTAATTTTCGATACATAAGAGGCCTCTCAAAGAGGAGGATCTCCTCTCCACTGTGAATAAAGGAGCTCACTCTCACATCATTGGCCTCTTTAAGAAAGGTAATATTCCTTGGTGGTGAGTAGACCTTGTTAACCTCCTCAATGTTGCTATGAGCCTTCATGATGTTGTTTTCATCGGTAATAAGTGCGTATACCACCTGGTCATTTTCGGCAATATCGTTGACCAATTGAAATAACGCCAGGTCTTCTTCCCCCAAAAGTTTATCAGGAGCATTGTTGGCGGCGATGCGGATCATGCTCTCTGCCAAATTTATTAATTGGCTGACGAATTGTTTCCTTTGCTTGTTCAGCATTGAAAAACTGATGGTAGAGATGACCAGAAAGATGAGTAGAATGGATAAAGTGGCGAGCTTGATAAAGATGGGAATTCTCACACTATGATCAGTAGCCATCTCCTCCCCCCTTGAGACTCTCGAGTGTGTTTGTGAACTTTACCACTCTACCCACATTTTGTCTCAGTACTAATTCTCAATTTATTGATATAATTTAAAATTTGTGATCTGTCAAGCTTAGGCCCCACATCCGTGGGCCTTGGCCCCTCTGTTTTCTAAACCAGCTAAGGGCCACCATAAAAGACAATCAAGGCAGGAATCATCAATGCCAAATATTAGAGGACCCAAATAGATCGGCCGTTAGAGCACGCAGGGGCATGTATTGGCGGAGGGGAATACGAACCATTTTCGCCTGTTCAGAGAAAGGCCAAATGATTCTGCAGTAAACGCGAGATGGTGAAAAAGAGGCCATCGAGCTCTATGGAGAAAACAAAGCCACGATTGAGCCCCTTCATAGTATCCCTCGAAATCAAGCGACTAAAAATCGGGTTGGACTGTCTCATCCGCTATTCCCCTCAAATGGCAGATGTCATTCATCATCGATAGGACAAACCCCTCATGGTAGTATTCAATCAAATTAACGCACCCCGTATCCTGTCTGATCTCCCAGAAGTGGGAGTTACTGAGGCCCAAGATCGCGCATAAGAGGACCTTGTTTATAACCCTGTGAGGAATGATGAGGATTGATTTGCCAGGATTTTCTCCTACAATTGCCCTCATGGCACAAAAAGATCGTTCCCTTACCTCATCAAGCGTCTCCCCTTTAGGGAACCTTACCAAATCCGGCCTTTTCTCCCATTTTGTGTATTGATCCTTGTACCTTTCCCTTACCTCACTAAATGTTAAACCCTCCCAGTCACCATAGCTTATATCGATCAATCCCTGAACGGGTACTATTTCAAGGTTAAAGAACCTTGCAGCGGGTCGAGCGGTGTCAGTAGAACGCCTGAGTGGACTTGTATAGATTGCACCGATGCTCTTGTCTTTGAGTGCCTCAGCTATGGCCTCTGCTTCCCTGTGTCCCCTCTCATTCAAAGGAATGTCTATCCTTCCCCTGAATGTTAGGTTCTTGTTCCACTCCGTCTGTCCATGTCTGACCAGATATACCCTTGTCACGAGATCCCCCACCATCTTTTGCTCACCCTCTTATCGACTACCATGCCACTGCTCTTCATGAGATGCAAGGCCTTAATTAGTTTGACAAAATAAGCTGCTCCTTTTACGTTCTTTACTATGGGAACGACCTGAGGGATTTAAAATTAA
>JABXJZ010000320.1 GCA_013375335.1 Desulfobacterales bacterium | reverse complement strand
AATGTCCGGTCCATGGCTGTCATGAAGCATAACGGCACGAACGTCTCCACAGACCTATTGATGCACTTGAACTTCACGGGAATATCCGGAGGATTGGTTCTCGTTTCCGCAGATGACCCGAGCGGACATTCCTCGCAGAATGAGGAAGATAGTCGCATATTGATTCATACTTACGCGAACTTACCGGTATTTGACCCAAGCAGCGCCATGGAGGCCAAGTCCATGGTCAAAGATGCGTATGTACTTTCTGAAAAGACGCAGATGTGTTTCGTGCTCCGGCCGGTGATGAGGGTTTGCCACAGCAGGGCAGTGATTTCCTTTGAGGATTATGATGAGGCCAGTTTCCCAAAGGCACAGTGGAGAGATGACCGCGATCGATACATCATGAGCGCTGTGGAGATGCCTGAGTTGGGGGGTATTAAGAGACCGCAGGTGAGACACCGATGGTTGAACGACAAATACAGGGAGCTGCAGGAACTCTTTGAAGACAGTCCCTATAACCATGTTGAAGATGGAGGGGGGAATATTGGTCTTGTTGGGTGCGGAATAGGATATACCTATATCAAGGAAGCCGGAGCTATGCTTGGTAAGAAGTATCCTATTCTCAAGCTGGGTACCCTGCCGGTTCCCAGGAAGAAGGTACTGGATTTTTTGCAAGACAAGGAAAGAGTCATAGTCTTCGAAGAACTGGAGCCTGTCGTAGAAAACCTCTTCAAACAACTCTGTCAAGAGGAGAGGATTCCGGTGGAGGTGCTCGGGCGTTCTGGATTTTATGCCTCAGACGGGGAATTGACGGCTCAGATGGTCCTTGATGCTGTGAGGAAGGCAGATCCTGAAGTCAGGGTTACCGACGGATTCCAGCCACGGAAGGTCGACATTGAGATACCGGTGCGAACGCGGACTCAATGCGTTGGGTGCAGCTATCGGGGTTTGCTCTATAATGTGAAGCGCATAGCCAGGAGGCATAAGGGCATCGTATTTGGAGATATTGGTTGTCACGATGCAGGCTCTTTCAAGCCCCTAGAGCTTCAGTCCACTATCTATTGCATGGGGGCATCTGTAGCTATGGCCACAGGTGCCTTTTTCGCTGGTGAGAGAAGACCAGTATTCTCTATCATCGGGGATTCGACCTTCTTTCACCTGGGTCTCAATGGGTTGATCAATGCCTCCTACCAAAATGGCAAGCAGGTTGTCATACTCTGTGACAATGCCACCACTGCTATGACAGGATTTCAACCCCATGCCGGAAGCGGTGTTAACCTTTATGGAGAAAAGGCCAAAAAAGTAGACCTCGATAGGTTTGCTGAAGCGATAGGCGTGAGCGTTCGTCATGTCGACCCCTATAATATTAAGAAGACCTATGAGATCTTGAAGGAAGCGGTTCAGGAGGAAGGGGTTTCCCTGGTAGTTTCATCCAGTCCCTGTTATCTCAAGGGATCAAGGGAAGGCATAGAGTTCTTCGAACCGCGAGAGTGCCATGTTGATGAGGAGAGATGTAACGGCTGTATGGTTTGTATCAATGACTTTGGCTGTCCGGCGTTGATCTACAATGCAGCCGAGAAGAAGGTCCATATAGATGAGCTGACCTGTGTGCGCTGTGGCATGTGCACAGTGGTCTGCAAGAGAGGGGCAATTTCATGAAGAAGGACATCCTAATAGCCGGGGTAGGCGGTCAGGGAAGCATATTTGCCTCGAATGTATTGTGCCAGTACGCCCTGGAAAGAGGGTTTAATGTGCTGGGTACAGAAACCATCGGCGCAGCGCAGAGGGGTGGGTCGGTTGTTTCACATATGCGCATTTCCGACCAACCAATTTACTCGCCCTTAATTCCTCCTGCCAGAGGTGATGTGCTCTTGGGTATGGAGTCTATAGAGTTTCTGAGAAATATAAAGATACTCGGAAAAAATGGGTACTATATACTGAATCTATACTCACTGCCGACGGTTAATACAAATCTCGGCATAGATCATTACCCAAGTGAAGACGAGATTGTGTCAGCGGTAAGAAAGGCATGTGAAAGAGGTTTCATAATTCCAGCCACAGTAAAGGCTGCTGAGCTAGGCAATACCCAGATGACGAACGTGGTTATGCTGGGGGCTCTCGCGAAGGTAGACGATCTCTTTGAATATGATGAGGTCAAAAAGATTGTCCAGAAGCTATCGCCAAAGAGGTTCACAAAAGAAAACGTTACAGCTTACGAAGCAGGTCACGAGCTTGTCTAGTAATGTTATGAGATAGCTGTGCCGCTGACACATTGTGCGCTCTGAACGACAAGTGGTGGCTACTACCTCGTAAACACGGAAAGGAGGCAACCCATGGACCTTGAGCTCACCAAGGAGAAGAAGGACATCCAGATGGCCGCAAGGGAGTTTGCCAAAAATGAGCTCATACCCATCGCCGATGAGCTCGACCAGGCAGAGGAGTTCGCCTGGAACAACTTCAAGTGGATGGCAAAGCTTGGATTCACCGGCATGACCCTG
>JABXJZ010000319.1 GCA_013375335.1 Desulfobacterales bacterium | reverse complement strand
TTGATGGCGTCATCCCCCCAGTGGCCCATCATCACCACGTCAGGCTTGGCATCCCTGATCTTGATGATGTACGAGGTGAAGTCAGGGGTTCCCACAGGGGACCAGGTTTCGCTTACCTTAATGTGGGGGTATTTGGTACTGAAGACCTTGTGCGCTCCCGATGCTGCACCTCGGCCATAGGCATAATCAGGAAGAAAGAGCATCACGTGCTTCGGTTTATAGGTCTTTGCCACGTAGTCCGCACACATTCTTCCTATCCCGTCCACCGCCCCAAGTGAGGAGATATAATAGGAAGCCTTATTCTCCTTGCGAAAGACCTTCTCCTGAATACCATTCGTGGCCATAAACAATGCTTGACCAGGATGGATCTGCTCGTTAATGGCCGTGCTCACGTGGGCGAATGTCCCACCCACAATGATTGGAACACCCTGATCGACGAATTCCCGGAGCCTTCGAACCCCGACATCTGGTTTGGTTTCGTCATCCCGGACGACCGCTTTGACCTTGACTCTTTTCCCATCCATCATCAGTCCGCCTTTGTCGTTGACCTGCTTGATGGCAAGGTTTACCCCGTCGAGTTGGACCTTTGCAACGCTAGAGCCCTTTCCTGTGATGCTATACATCACCCCGACCTTGATCGTATCCTCGGCTACCAAAGCGGTGCTGGTCGAAAAGACGAGCCCGAGACTTAGAATGAGAGCCAAAAAAACAAAGCTCTTGATTGATCTTTCCATCTCCTTCCTCCTTTCAAACATCTGTTTGTCCGGAACAGTCCCTACCAGAGACTCGCAGCGGACTTCATTCACAAAAGATTACACTGAAACCCCAAAAACCTGGACCTCACACCTCCTTCAAGTGAAATTGAATGAAAAATCCCGACCGTCTATTCGTAGGCACCATCACGGAAGCCAGGGGAAGCACGGAGTTTTAGTATCGTCAAAGAGTCAAGGGTAACGGTCCACACCTGCCGTTACCCTTGCACCCTATAAACGGGAGAGATCCTGCCTCCTCGATAGTCCACTGTTTGACACCGAGATGGTTTCTCGCTTCGCGGATCATCTCCGTTGCTCGACTCTTTGAGTACGAGGTGTGAGCCATCTGAGTCCGGGGTTGTGGCTCCTGAAAAAATCCTCCCTCCTATCACCCAAAAAGAACCATTTTTGAACAGAAACTCATCTGCCGATCATCTATCTGTTCATTTGGTCCATTTGATAGGTTCATAGTTTTCGCTAAAGTGCATCAGTTGCCACCCGGTAAGGTCAATCTCATCACATACTTTTGGAGCCATCTCGAACCATCTTTCCAGGTAAGCAGACTTCATGTGATCAATTTTCCAGACTTTGTAATCATACCAATTTTCGTAATACAGGACTTTTAGTGGATTTGGCGCCATAGTATCCATATCAAGATTCACATGGCTATCATAATTGATGCACCCCGGCTCCAGATGGGTAAGGGGCATCAGAGCCTGCATTTCCTTATGGGCCTTATCTTCGAATCCGGGTTTGACATTGACTACGGCCATAAGCGAAAATTGCTTCTTAGGATCAGGTGCTGCTCCTCCTCGGAAGGTGGGATTGGTGTTTGATGGATACATTTCCCAAATGGTAAGGTCAATCTTCTCACATACCTTTGGGGCCATATCAAACCACCTCTTAAGGTAAGGCATCTTCATGTGAAGATCCCAATCCTCCCTGCTCCGCCAGTTTTCATAAAACAAGTACAGCCTAGGGTTTACTTTTAAGGTATCCAGATCAATATTCACATGCATGTCGTATTGGACGCACCCCGGCTCCAGATGGGTAAGGGGTACCAGTCTGAGGAGTTCTTGCTTGGCCTGGTCCTCAAATCCGGGTTTCACCTCGACGACAGCAACAACCGTAAGCATCCTGTTGTTTCCTGCGAAGACGAGACTGCTGGCTACCAAGGAGATAGCCACACCCAGAATGACCAATAGGCTTATTCTTCTTATCATGTTAATCTCCCTCCTTTCTCCGAGGGCGATTTGGAAAAACGCACTGAGGCTCATTTCCAATCTCATCCCTCGTAAGTTCATTTTTCGATCTCAGTGTACCATCCACCACAAACTTTCGCGTTCAGGAGCCCCCGAGATCTTTTCACCTCCTTTCCTCGGTCATGATTTACCCCAGACAAGCATAGAAGCTTCTCAAACCCCAAGAATATTGTCAAGCAAATCTTTTAATCACTGTTCTGAAAGACGGAATTAAGTTCTGTAATGCAGAACTCCTCGCCCCACATATTGCCCTTAACTCACGACCATTCTCTTTTTCCGATCCCTATATATCTCTCTGGAGTGCCATTTTTGAGATGATAGAAGCACTTACTACTGAGAGCATCAAATAGTTTACAATGTCGGGAAGGGGCATGAGATCTTTGCTGCTGTGACTGGTGGGAGGCCGCTGTGCTTTTCACGACTTATCAATGGGGGAAGCCGCAGCCCCCGAGTTGTCGGGGGAATGCGGAGGGGG
>JABXJZ010000318.1 GCA_013375335.1 Desulfobacterales bacterium | reverse complement strand
CGATGTAGTACTGGCTAAGTTCACGTATGGCTTCGTAGACCATCCTGTGGTGAGCCCATAACCCAGCCTCACCGTTGCCAACTAGATCCTCGTCGGTGTAGACCCGGACAAGCAGCCACCTATCAACTAAGAAGGGTTCAATCTTCTCTATCTTCAACTCTTGAACCTTGCGGCTTTTTGAAAGAGGTAGTATAAAAGATTTCATATTCATACGCGTGACCGAGGAGAAGATATAACGGGGAAGACTAGGACCGGCGTAAGCAAAGTAATAAGCCAGATCTTGTCATAAGCATCTGACATTGCACATATACCGGTACGCAGGGATTTGGCTTGAAGACCGCCATCATATATGGGCCTCACGATCTAAGGGTCGAAGAAGTGGAAATGCCAGCAGTAGGTCCTGAAGATGGCTTGGTGCATGTTAGAGTATGCGGCATCTGCGGATCCGATGTACACAGATACTTGGGAACGCGCTATGGCCAGCGTTTCCGCTATCCTCTGAACTCTGGGCACGAGTACTGCGGCGATGTAGTCCAGGTCGGAGAGAATGTAAGGCGGATCAATGTAGGCGATAAAGTCGTCCTAGGCGTCGATTGGGTTAATGGTGGCCCAGGAGCCTTCTCTGAGTACGTTCGAATCCCCCATGCCGACGAGAGGCTTCACAAAGTTCCCGAGAAGATCACCTACGAGGAAGCCGCCCTCATAGAACCCCTTCTAGTTGCCTTGAACGGATTCTCCAAGCCAAAGCCGAAAGGAAGGGAGAGTGTCCTGATCCTTGGAGCCGGACCGATAGGGCTTTGCCTGTTACAGCTTTGTCGAAACGAATGCTCTGGAGAGATCATGGTCAGCGAGATATCGCCCAGGAGACTCGAGCTTGCGAGACATCTTGGAGTGACTGCAGTTGACGCGACAAAGGAAAGTCTGGAAGAGCGTGTCAAGGCTTTCACCAACGGAGAGGGGATTGATGTGGCCTTTGAGTGTGCCGGCGCCCTAGACACACTCAGGCAAGCATTCTCCCTCACAAAGCCAGGCGGAAGGATATGCCTCATCGCCCACTACTCTCAAAGCGCTGAAATCGATCCAGAGGTTATCGTGGGTAGATCCCTCACCGTTTACGGACCGGGATACGGCGGTATATTCTTCAATGAAGCCATAAGACTCATCGTCGACGGAAAGGTTCAGCTCGAACCGCTAGTATCCCATCAGTTTCCCCTTCAGAAAGCTAGGGAAGCCTTTGAAGCGGCTGCTAACACACGTCTCTCTGTGAAAGTTCTTGTAAGAAGTTAAAGAGGCCAATTCACTCCTTGTAGCGTCAGTCAATTAGGGTTTCAGTATTACTTTCAGAACGTTTTCTTTGTTCGTCGCCATTTCTTCGAATCCTTTGAGGGCATCATCTAACGCGAAAATGCGAGTCAAGTAGGGTTGCAGGTCGACTTTGCCTTCGGCTATCAGGTTTATGCTAGACCTAAAATCTGAGTCATTATAGAGATATGAGCCGAGCAATCTCAACTCACTTGAGACAAGCTTCATCATGTCTATCTCCATGTTCTTTTCCAGCAGACCTATGGCGATTGTGGTTCCTCCCTTCTTTATTGACGCTAAAGCGTCTTGAATCGTACTTTCAATGCCTACGACTTCGATGGTCACATCTGCGCCTCTGCCCTCGGTTATCCTGAACGTTTCTTCAGCCACATTCTTTTCCCGCGGGTTAATCGTGATATCAGCTCCTAGTTTCTTCGCCAGATCTAGCCGAGAATCCAATATGTCCGTCACGATAATCTTTCCTGAAGTTCTAAGCCGTGCCACCTGTGTTATCATCGATCCGACAACACCGGCGCCGACGATGAGAATTGTCCCATCAACACCTACTGGCATGTTATTGACAACGTGGACGGCGACGGATAATGGCTCTGTTAGGCAAGCCTCTTTAGACTCCAGATGTCTTGGTAGCGTATAGCATTTCTCTGCAGGTGCCTTCACATATTCGGCGAAACCTCCGGGGACATGCAGCCCGAGAAACCTTATATTCCTACAGATGTTCTCGTTTCCGGACCTGCACTGCTCGCATTCTCCGCAAGGAAGCACGGGTTGGATGACAACCTTGTCTCCTTCCTGTAATCCTTTTACGTCACGACCGATCTCTGCGATCTCTCCTGCTATCTCATGGCCCATGATAAGCGGCGGGGCTCTTCTCTTGGAGATGCCCTCATAAGCGTGAAGATCAGAGCCGCATATACCAGCGGCTTTGACTTTGACAAGAATATCATTCGGTCCCAGATCTGGTTTCGGGACCTCTTCGATTCTGATATCTTTGCCTCCGTACCATATTGCAGCTTTCATATCTTTTGCCTACTTCTTCTTTCTCTTGAAAGCCTTCTTGATAGCTGCAGCAATATGGCCAGCCGTGATCCCGTGGGCTTCTAGAAGCTCCTCATAATCGAGACTGGATTCGCCGAATCTGTCTTTAATCCCGATACGCTCAATCGGAACT
>JABXJZ010000057.1 GCA_013375335.1 Desulfobacterales bacterium | reverse complement strand
CTATCCACCTCAACACTGAGGTCACCCCTGAATACATCGCTCAACTCAGTCCAGATGTTCTTATAGTAGCCACTGGATCTACGCCTCGCAAACCAGATATTCCTGGCATAGAATCAGCAATAACAGCCCTAGAGGTCTTGGAAGGTGTTGCTGTGGGAGACCGGGTGGTCGTCTGCGGTGGAGGCCTTGTTGGCTGTGAAGTAGCATGGTATCTCGCTGAGTTCAATAAAAAGGTAACGATCGTTGAAATGCTTGATGAGGTCGCTACGGATATGGAAGTTGCAAGCAGAACGGCGGTGTTGAGGAAACTTCGAGAGCATAACGTAGCCATAATCTGCGATTTCAAGATGGAAGAGATCCTCCCGGGAGAAGGTGTAATAGGGATTGATAAGGAATTGACCAGGAGGAAAGTAAGCGGAGATACAGTAGTGTTGGCGCTGGGTTTTGATCCAAATCGCGCATTATCTGGGGAGAGAAATACACCATATGAGGTCTATCTTATTGGTGATGCCAAAGAACCACGCCGCATCATCGATGCGATGCGTGAGGCAGATCATGTAGCCCGCTTTGAGATATAGGAGTTCCCTTCCCTTAGTAAACCCTCATGGCTCGCCCATTCCAATCGTTTTAGGAGATATCCTATTTTTTGGGTTGACAATCACTGGATAGTACAATAACATGCGCCTCGATTCATCGATCTCTTAACGCTTAGTCGCGTGGGAAGGAGCGATGGTGATCTTCCGGATGATCCCAGCAGGAAAGCCTCCATAGGGGAACCACTGACCTTTGGAGGCTTTGGTGTTTTTGGTGGGAGGCAAGAGAGAAATCTTTAAAAAGGAGGGCGTGAGATGGAAGCTCTAAAGAGGCCAGGTGGTGCACTGGGTCCATGGAATGTGGCCGATTTGCCGGCACCACCAAAATTCACTTTCCGCAATGTCATAGCGGTGATCGGCCCCGGAACCATTGCCTTGAGCATGTCAATCGGCAGTGGCGAGTGGTTGATGGGTCCCAGTGCTACGGTCAAGTTTGGGACCGCCGTGATGTGGATCGTCATTGTGTCGGTCTTCTTCCAGGTTATCCTCAACAAGGAATTCGCCCGATACACCATGTATACGGGTGAGCCGGTGCTCACCGGTTTCATGAGGACCAAGCCGGGGCCTAAGCTCTGGGGTTGGCTTTATCCTTTGTTCGCTATCCTCCATGTAGGATGGCCCGGGTGGGCAGCGGCAGGGGCGGCATGCCTTTTTGGAGCCCTGTATGGCCATTTGCCTGACGCATCGGTGGCGGGTGACCGAAGCATGATGCTTGTATTTGGTTACCTACTGTTCTTCGGTTGCATAGTCATAGTCCTCTTCGGCGGTCGTATAGAGCGCATCCTTGAGTTCGTAGCCTGGGGCATGGTGATATGGATTGTCATTTACCTCTTAATAGTCGATATATTCTTCGTGCCCGGAAGGGCATGGGGGGATGTGGCAGGAGGGTTCTTGAAGTTCGGCTCTATTCCCAGGGGGCCTACAGGCATAGACTGGGCCCTCATGGGGGCCTTTGCAGCTTACTCGGGGGCAGGGGGTATAGGGAACTGTTGGATCACCAACTGGCTCCGGGACAAGGGCTTTGGCATGAGCAAAGTTATTGGGTTCATCCCCAGCGCGATTGCAGGCAAAGAGGTCAAGCTCGCAGATGTGGGAAGCGTATTCGAGCCTACCGGCAAGAACATGAACAACTGGAGGCAGTGGTGGAAATACCTGTGGATGGATCAGGGTGTCCTCTTCGGCATCGGCTGTGTGGTAGGGATGTATCTGTGCGTGGTAATGGCCTATGGGTTAATCCCTCAGGGTACTGACATAACTGGACTGGCAGCCGGTGCATACCAGGCTGAATACTTAATGAAGAAGGTCGGTCGTGCCATGTGGTTCCTGACCCTGATCAACGGATTCTGGATCCTGTTTGGCACCCAGCTCAGCATCGTCGATGGCTTCACGCGGGTAGTCACCGACCACATATGGGGCTTTAGTGAGCGAATGCGTCGACTGGGAGATGTGCGCTATATCTACTACCCCATACTAATCATCTTTGCCCTGTGGGGATGCATTGCCATCAACCTGGCAAGGCCAATGATCCTGCTGATCATCGGGGCAAACATGGCGGCATTCATCTTCGTGTTCTCAGGCGTCCACATCCTGGTAGTGCAGAATCGCTTCCTGCCCAAGGAGATTCGAGCCCCTATGTGGAGGCAGGTGATTATAGGTCTGCACTGTATCTTCTTTGGCTTCTTCGTGTTTATGAATATAGTGAAACTCATCGGGGGCTAGGTTAAGGGATAGGAATCTCGCTTTCAATGGTTGACTGCTAGAAAACAAAAAGGGGGCCAAGCGCCCCCTTTTTGTTGACCAAGGTGCTCCTCCCTAAATGCACTTCGAAATTATCAGCGCCTGCTGACCTTTGGGATAATAATCTTCTTGGGCCCCAATAACCGTGAAACCAGCCTTCTGAAAGAACAAACGGGCTACATCATTCTCCTTGGCGGTATGGAGTGAGAGTTTCCTCAGGCCAAGCTGGCTAGCAAGCAGCTGTATGTGGTCGAGCAGAGCAGAACCGATTCCTCTCCTGTGAAAGGCGGGAAGCACTGCAATAGCCAGTATTTCTCCACTGAGAACATAAAGCATAGCGAAGCCCACTGGAAGTCCATTCTTAACGTAAACGAGCGTAATGACATCTTGATTTGCAAACCACTGGGGTATGATCTCGCTATACTCACCAAATACGGAAAAGACTTCACCTGAAAGGGTGCGAATAAAAGTACAGTCCTCTTCGCATGCTACCCGAACGAGTTCCCTACGTTTCAGATGTCTTCTTTCTTTTCCCTTTCTAGCCACTCTGACACTCCATGGTCAAAGGCCACTCCCTCTTGAGGTAGATTTTCCTCCACGCTCTTCGGGGTATTACCAGAGCATATCATTTCATCACAATTTTGATAGGGGTTGTCAATGGCAAGGGACAGTCATTCGCTTCAAGACCTTCCAAGGAGACCGGAACATAAAGGGATATAGTTGGTTATTATTTTGGAGTTCTTTCTGTATTGACTTTATATGGGATATTAATTATAGTCTCATACAACATCTTGTGGAAATCGCCTGGGGACCACGACCCGAAAGTCGGCCCCTTGTGCCGACTGCGCTTGATCTCACCTTATACTAGCTACCGGGGCGATGCTTTGTATTCCGGAGGCGGTTCTGACCAGAAATAATGCTACTTTGGGAGAAGGTGTCATGTTCAGGGAGGTAGAAAAGAGGGATGGCAAGACAGTTGCCTTCGAGGCCAAGAAGATTACCAATGCCATTGCCAAAGCTGGAAAGGCAACAGGGGAGTTTGACGAGAAGGTCGCTAAGAGGCTTACTATCAAGGTCTTGAACCTTGCCCAGCAGGTGATTGGTGATAAGACCCCGACAGTGGAGGAAATTCAGGACATTGTCGAGGAGGTGTTGCTTTCCTCTACTTATCGCAAGACGGCCAAGGCCTATATTATCTACAGGGATCAGCACGCAAGGATAAGAGAGATCACCAATAAGGCAAGCGTTGCATTAGTGGATCAATATCTAAAGAGGACGGACTGGAGGGTTAATGAGAACAGCAATATGGCATTCTCTCTTCAGGGATTGAATAACTATGTTTCCTCAGAGGTGAGCAAGGTATATTGGCTGAATGAGATCTACTCTCCGGAGATTAGGGAGGCGGACACAGGGGGTGATTTTCACATTCATGATCTGAACCTCCTCTCCGTCTACTGTGTGGGGTGGGACCTGTTTGACTTATTGGTTGAGGGATTCAGAGGGGTATGGGGAAAGGTAGAAAGCAGGCCAGCCAGACACCTACGGAGTGCATTGGGACAGGTCGTAAATTTCTTTTATACGCTGCAAGGGGAGGCGGCAGGTGCCCAGGCATTCTCTAATTTCGATACGTTGCTGGCGCCTTTCGTGCGATTCGACGGGTTGGATTATAAAGGGGTAAAGCAGGCCTTACAGGAGTTCATTTTCAATATAAATGTGCCCACAAGGGTTGGATTCCAGACCCCTTTTACGAATGTCACGTTGGATCTTCGGGTGCCTGAATACTATGCAGAGCAGCGTGTCATTATTGGAGGAGAGGCACAAGTCGTTACCTATGGGGATTTTCAGAAGGAGATGGATTTGTTTAACAAGGCATTCTTAGAGGTAATGGCGGAGGGCGATGCGAGGGGGAGGGTCTTTACCTTTCCCATCCCGACCTACAATATTACGAGGGAATTTGACTGGGATAGCCCTATCCTCCAAGATCTATGGGAGATGACGGCCAAGTACGGGGTTCCCTATTTTTCCAATTTTGTAAATTCAGACATGAACCCCGCCGACGCTAGAAGCATGTGTTGTAGGTTGAGAATAGATAATCGTCAGTTAGAGAAGAGAGGAGGGGGGCTCTTTGGCTCAAATCCCTTAACTGGCTCTATTGGTGTTGTCACAATTAATATGCCACGGATTGGTTACTTAAGTGGGAGAGAGGAGGAGTTCTTCAACCGATTGAGACACTTGATGATCCTGGCCAAAGAGAGTTTGGAGATAAAGAGAAAGGTCCTGGAAAGATTCACAGACAGCGGTCTCTATCCTTATACAAAATACTATTTGAGGAATGTAAAGGAGAGGTTTGATGAATACTGGAAGAATCATTTCTCCACCATTGGGCTTGTTGGAATGAATGAGGCCTGCCGAAACTTCCTTGGCAAGACCATTGGTGATAGAGAGGGGAGGGAATTTACTATCGCGGTCTTGGACTTCATGAGGGAGATACTGATAGATTTTCAGAAGGAGACGGGTAATAATTACAATCTCGAGGCTACCCCAGCAGAGGGGACCTCATACAGCCTGGCGAAGATTGATAAGGAAAGACACCCTGACATTATATCCGCAGGCAACGGAGATGCGGGTCAGTGCTTCTACACCAATTCTACTCATCTGCCCGTTAGCTTCACGGATGATGTCTTCGAGGCCCTGGATTTGCAGGATGATATCCAGCAGAGATACACAGGGGGAACGGTGTTGCATATCTATGCGGGTGAGAGGATTGTTAATCCGGGGAGTGTCAAATCGTTGGTACGCAAGATCTGTGAGAATTACCATCTCCCTTATTTTACCATCACTCCCACATTTAGCGTGTGCCCCCTTCATGGATATGTAAATGGAGAACATGCGATATGCCAGAGATGTGGTGCTGAATGTGAGATTTACTCCAGGGTGGTTGGTTATCTCAGGCCTTTGAAACAGTGGAACAGGGGAAAGCAAGAGGAGTTCAAGGCGAGAAGGATGTTTAAGGTCTGAGCCATGAACATAGGGGGCTTTCAGAGATTCTCTCTCGTTGATTATCCAGATAAAATCTGCGCAAGTGTCTTTACCCAGGGGTGCAATTTCAGGTGCCCTTATTGCCACAATCCAGAGCTTGTCAGCCCTCGACGGAAGAGCGTCGTTTCAGATGGATTGAAGGAGGAAGAGATACTGTCGTTTTTGGACCGACGAAGGGGAAGGCTTGATGCGGTGACAATAACCGGCGGAGAACCCCTTTTGCAGTCTGAGTTAGAGCATTTTCTATCAGCAGTGAAGGAATTGGGATATCTCGTCAAATTGGATACCAATGGAAGTTTTCCCTCAAGGCTGGAGAAGATAATACAATCTGAATCCATAGATTACATTGCCATGGACATAAAGACATCTCTGGATAAGTATGAACAGATAGTCAAGAGAAGGATAGACAAGGCCAGGATTGTTGACAGTATCAGATCTATTATGGATTCGGGATTGGATTATGAATTCAGGACCACTGTTGCAGGGGCCCTTTTTGAAAAGGATGATTTCTATAAGATCGGCCGGTTAATAGAGAATTCCCGTCTCTATGTCTTGCAAAGATTTGTTCCCTCTAAGGCCTTAGAGGAGCAGTTTGTGGATATACCGGGTTGCCCTGATGAAGAGATACATTCCTACAAGGGGATAATGGAGGGTTTCGTCCAGCGATGTGTTGTAAGGTAACCCGTATACATTAGTATTAAATAGATTGGGCAGACATTTATTCCGAGATTGCCATCTCGATTTCATCCAAAACCCTTTTCGCTGCCTCAATCGGTTTTTCAGCTGTTCGGATTGGTCTGCCTACCACTATGTAATCGGCTCCACTTTTTATTGCCTGCTGAGGAGTGATGATCCTCTTTTGATCGTCCTTTCCCACCAGAGACCACGCGGGCCTGATACCAGGGGTCACCACGAGGAAATCCCTTCCCAATTCGGCCTTGACCTCTTCGACCTCCAGGCCGGAGCAGACAACGCCGGAACAGCCAGCCTCCTTAGCGATTCTGGCCTTTAGCATGACCAGCTCGGTGATATTGTTAACATATCTATCCTTGTAGCCTAACTCCTTTAAATCCTTGCTTTCAAGGCTAGTGAGCACGGTGACAGCCAGTATCTTGGTACCTGAAGGACTGTTTTCAACAACAGAGCGGAGAAGACCCCTGCCCTCATCACAGTGTACGGTCGTATAGGTAACCCCATGGGCGCTTGCTGCGAGGAAGGCGTTTTTGACAGTGGCGGGTATATCGTGAAACTTGAGATCAAGGAATGTGCCTGCCTCACTCCTCTCTCTGATTGCCCTGAGGATCTTGGGTCCAGCGCTCACAAAGAGTTCAAGGCCGACTTTGAAAAGGCCAACATGTTCCTTGAGGAGCTCCACGTACCGGAGTGCCTCTTCATATGTTGCGACATCTAATGGGAATATAAGGTAGTCCTTTGGTCTTTTCACCTCTTACATCCTTGCATGATCTGCTTTTCAGAAAACCAGCAATGTTCAAAAGTAGGGCAGTGGCAATTTCCTCGGGGCGACGTCAGTTGGCTCAGGGAGAGGTACCCACCCCTTTTGCTAGAGGATCCCCCGCCTTCGAAGGGTTAGCGGCAGATTTCTTTGTGCTATGTAAGTGTATAAAAAGGGTGGACTGTATCTGTTAAAAAACGTATAGATATGAAATAAAAAGGCCACCGTAGCTCAGCTGGTAGAGCACCTCACTCGTAATGAGGATGTCGGCGGTTCGACCCCGCCCGGTGGCTCCAGCAATTTCAACAACTTAGCCACCCCTTGAAATGCTGGATTTTGAAAATATGACACTTGCTCTTTACCACCTTCGGGGCAGTTAGTCCATTCAAAAGATTAACTGCCTTCCTTTTGTGCTCCTGGGAGAGATGAGCATACCCCATTGTCAGTGTCTTGTGGCCTAGCAGCTCTTGAAGTTCCTTTAGAGAGCCTCCCCTCATCACAAAGTGGCGTGCAAAGGTGTGCCTCAAGTCGTGGAACCTGAAAGCTTCTATCCCTGCACGCCCTAGACTCGCTTGAAAGGACCTCGTAATTTGATTGAACGGCCTTCCCTGGCTGTCGTAAAATACATATTCAGAACGCAATTGGTTCCTAATTACTTATGAGATACCACGTAGAAATATTTAATAATCTCAATATGGTATCACCTTGCTGTGACATGAGGTGTCACCTTTGATGATGATCCGGCGTTAAGTCTTTTACTTCCCCATCCCTTTTCTATATAATTACAAGTCCTCCCTCTTACGTTTCTCACCGCAAGGAGTAACCCTAAAGGAGGGCACTATGAGAAAAAGTGACGGGAGAAAGGGGACAAGAAGCCTCAAAGGGGTTCTAACAATCATGATCTTCAACCAGCTCGGTAAGGCCAGGAAATTTACAATATCTTCCGTCCTTTTATTATGTGCCTCCCTGTTCCTGGTCTTCTATGTTGTGGCTACCATTTACTTTACCAACAAATACTTTGATACCCGTCGAGCAAACAGAATCCAGGCAGCTAAAATAGCCAAACTCAGCAGGGAGTTCTTGAAGAGAACCCAAAGTCTTGAGCGATCTAAACAACGTATTGCACTGTT
>JABXJZ010000317.1 GCA_013375335.1 Desulfobacterales bacterium | reverse complement strand
ACCGAGAGAGCCCGCAAGTTAGCCCATGTTTTGGCCAAGGGGATGTGAGGCGCGTCTGGGTACCCACCCTCGAGGAGCGCTCCCATCGGCAGGTGATCCGCCGGCGTCGGCAACTCAGAGGGGATTGGGTACGGAGTGAGAATCGCATCACAGCCGAGCTCCGTTCTATGGGATAGAGATCGGTGCACCTCGTGGTCCCTGGCCCTATTGCATCTGAGTGTGTTCACTATCCGGCAACCTCGCCTTCAAGACTGCCGGCCCCGAATTGGATACCTCGGATTGATTGCATGTGGTTTCACACAAAAACTGAAAACCACGGATAGAAGACTGGTTTGGGTTCAGGGTACCCCTTGACTCTGTACATAGCGGATGAGGTAAACACCACCACCCTAGCGCAAATTAGCGCTTTGCGACTCAAGCAGACACCTACATCCCTGCTCGTCCCCTCATCTTCTCAACCGGGTCCGGGAAAGCACCTCCGGAAGGCCGTCAACGATGACTGAAAACCGGAAGAAATGGGCACCGCCACTGCAAAGACGATCCTTCCCACTGCCTGGGTGATGGAACTCCATAATTGATCGGGTGAGCCAATACAGAGATCAAGGTGCTCAGAAGCAATGAGCTTTGAGGGTCTGTAATGAGATACTAAATCACCAGGTGAGGGACTTCCATCTCTCCTTTGTTAAAGGCCTTGATGAAGGCCTTGACGACATGTGGGTCAAATTGCGTTCCCTCGCCCTTGGTGATGATGTCCTTGGCCTCGAACGGTGACATTGCCTTGCGGTAAGGGCGATCACTGACGAGGGAGTCGTACACATCCGCCACCGAAAGCACTCTGGCTTCTAGGGGGATGTCGTCCCCGGGGGTAGCATGGTAGCCTGAGCCGTCATACTTATCATGGTGAGCAAGAATGATGGGGATAATACGTCCTAGGGAGCCTCCGATTGGCTCTAGCATCTCCACTCCCTGGTCCACATGGCCCTTCATCTGCTCGAACTCTTCCTTGCTTAGCCGAGCCGCCTTGTGAAGAAGCTCACGGCTGATGTCGAGCTTACCAATGTCATGAAGGAAGGCAGCAGAACGTATGTCTTCGATACGCTCCGGATCTAATCCGAGGCTGGCTGCGATCTTAGCTGCATAGATAGAAACGCGGTAACAGTGGTTTTCGGTATATTCGTCCTTGGAGATAAAGTGGCGCAGGATGACCAGCAGGCCCCTGTAGGTGTGCCGCAGTTCGTGTATGTGGGCTGTCTTGTGCTCGTAAAGCGTTCCCATCGCATAGGCGGTGATAACCAGAATGCCGCCCCATGCCGTGATGTCATACCACTGGGCCTCTACAAATACAAACCTTTCGGTGGTAGTAAAAAACCCGGGAATGTAGCGAGCCACCAGGCCAACAAGAAACACGCTCGCGAAGGCTGTCAGGGTGGCGTGTCGACGTCCATAGAAGTAGGCGGAAAAAAGCGTAGGCAAGGTGTAGAAGCCCAGCAACATGCGTTGGGAGGTCACAAGGTAGTTCATGGCTCCCACGATAACAAGCATAGATAGGATCAGCCACAATTCCTTGTTTACTTTCTCCAACGGGCGTATTAGCATTGCCTTCCATCCGAGCTCGCTCTTATACGCTTTTGACGGGACGCGAAGGGTTACAGGTGACGGACTGCCTTCCTGAGAAAGAACTGCTTCGGAGTTAGGCGGATTGTCTGTTTCTGAGGATTTTTCTTCTAGCACATGCCCCTGGGGGACATCTGATGGGGGCACACCCGGCTCTTTAGTATTGGCCATAGTGACTCCTCACATTCATTCGCTTGCCTAGGCAAACGAGATTGATTTTGACGATAAGCCTTGAGCTAAGAGGCACCATACGTGATTTGCTAAAGCAATTTACGTGCCATCATCTCGTGTAGTTCTTATGAAGTATAGAACAGAAGGCTGTTAACTACTGCATCGACAGATGGCACATCTAAGATAACGAAGCTTCAAGGTGATTAAGCACATAACTACTCCCTCCGGCCGACAGGCTCATTGCCCGGCTGTTGGCCTGTAGCTCAGGCGTATCCTACCTTTGATTGCTGCGACCCATGCTGTTTAGTAATTAAGGCCTCGGATTTCACCCACCGCAATGACGAATATTTCAAGCAGATGAAACATCCAATGGTTATGGTTACACACTATGTCTACTTTCGTTTCAAACAATCAGAAGCGCCTTAGAATGATCGTCAAAACCTTATCTCTGGAGTCAGGAAGCCCGTAATAGCATGTGTAAGCGCCTCAGCTGAGCGGCAATTCAAACGCTGGTCAGTGTACCGAGCCAGACCGTCAACTTTTTGACTTGCCCTCTTGATTTGGCGTGCCATACACAGTAATATACCTTTACCTTTATTGAGCCTATGGTGAAAGGAGGCAAGGATGAGAATGAATCGGAGCAGGCGAATAGTATGTGTCATCTTATTAACTCTGGGCTTAGGGGCTACAGGGAGTTGCATCAGCAAAAAGGACTATC
>JABXJZ010000056.1 GCA_013375335.1 Desulfobacterales bacterium | reverse complement strand
AAGGAGGATGTTTGAGGCGGTGGGGCACAAGGCCCTCAAGCTTACCCGGATTGGATATGGGAGCCTCCATCTGGGTGACCTCAAGGTCGGGAAATACCGCTATCTTAGAGTTTCTGAGGTAAAGACCCTCCGCTCCTCAGTTGGCCTTCATTAATGGTCACCTCCATATTAAGTGACTTTGAATTTGACTATTTTTAACCACACTGAAAAATAGTCTTGACTATTTTTCATTTTAGTGAATAATAGTCAGCATGGATACGAGGGAACCCTATCTGAAAATCTGGCAGGAACTGGCCAAGGACAAAAGCATGGTTTTCCTTGTCGGGCCTCGTCAGGTAGGCAAGACCACACTTGCTAAGATTATTTCAACGTCTTTTGTGAATAACCTCTATTTCAACTGGGATATTCCGCGCGACAAAGCCCGCCTCATGGAAAACCCGACTTTCTTCCAAGAGATTAAACGTCGAGACTCATCGACCCCTTTGATCATATTTGATGAAATTCACAAGTACAAAGACTGGAAGAACTATCTGAAAGGCGTCTACGACGAATTCTATGAGAGATACCAATTCCTGGTATCAGGAAGTGGCAGGCTGGACATCTATCAAAAAGGCGGGGATTCCCTAGCCGGTCGCTATCATCTCTTCCATTTATGGCCCTTTACAATTGCAGAACTGGGAAAGAGAAACCTAACCATCGATGACTTTTTCCAGGATCCGTTACAAATCAGTATAGAAGGTAGGGTGAAGCTCAAAGAAATGTGGTCACGCTTATCCACGCTAAGTGGGTTTCCGGAACCCTATTTGGCCGACCGGGCAGCGACGTACCGGCGGTGGTCAAATATTTATTCCAATCAATTGATTCGAGAGGATATTCGCGACCTTACGGGCATCAAATCCGTCGCAGATATGGAAATTCTCTACTCTCTGCTACCCTCTAAGGTGGGCACTCCTCTGTCGGTCCCATCCCTTGCCACTGACTTGAAGGCTTCCTATAACTCACTTCGAAGCTGGCTATCTATTTTTGAAAGATTTTTCTTGATTTTTAGTATTTCCCCATGGACCGAGAGAATCGCGCGGGCCATTCAAAAAGAACGCAAGGCCTACCTGTGGGATGCCCCCCGTATAGGAGAGCCTGCAGCCCGGTTTGAAAATATGGTCGCCATGGAGCTATGGCGGGCGGTTACAAACTGGAATGATCTAGGCTATGGCCACTTCTCGTTGCATTTCATACGGAACAAAGAACAGCAAGAGGTAGATTTTTTGATCGCAAGTGGGCGCAAACCTGTTGTCTTGATAGAGGCTAAACTATCAGATACCCAGCCATCTTCCACGCTCAAAAAATTTCAAAACGCTCTGAGCATACCGGCTGTTCAGCTTATAGGTGAGGGTGAGGGGTATCAAGTGTTTTCGAATAATGACCAATCTATTCTGGTTGCTCCGGGGTACCAGTGGCTCTCCCAGTTACCTTAATTGTATAATCCAACCTTACGGCACGCATACTCGGCAGGTTATGTTTGATAAATCCCATATCACACATCTCACATCACATACCCCACGGCTCTCGACAAGGAACGGACGATTACTGTTTTTATTTGCAAATAACTTTCTACTGTAGTATCAATAGCTCATCAGTAGATTATTGGGCGGTTAACTCAGCGGGAGAGTGCCATCCTCACACGGTGGAAGTCGCGGGTTCAAATCCCGCACCGCCCACCATGTAAGATAGAGGGGTTACGGCATTTGCCGATAGCCTCTTTTTGATTTTCGTTACCATTTTGCTACCTCTTTCCTCAAGAATTGAATTTCTAACCCGCAAGCGATCTCCTGGTTCGTTGGTTTCGTGTCAAATCACAGATCAAGCTGTGACTCCAATCCCATGAAAATCGTCCTGGCAACCTTTGGATCTCGCGGCGATGTCCAGCCGATGGTGGCACTGTCATTGGCGCTGAAGTCGGCTGGGCATGATGTTTTGTTAGCAGCACCCCCTGAAAAGGCGGCATGGGCTGGGAAACTCGGGTGTCGCTTTCATCCTCTCGGGGGCGATGTCACCGCCTTCATCGATGGAATGGAAGATGCCCATTCACTCAGTTCCGCTTTTCGATTTCTCTCCTATATCCATAAGGAAGTAAGTGCGCAATTCGACATTCTTCCAAGAATCATCGCCGGAGCGGATCTCGTTGTCGGTTCATCTCTGGCATTGGCTTTGTCCACAGTGGCTGAGTCCATGGGAATTCCATATCGATATATTGCATTTACCCCCCAGCTCTTGCCTTCCGGCTCTCATCCCTTTCCGGCGTGCAAACATCACGGGCTCCCCACATGGTGGAATCGAATCACCTGGCGGCTTGGCAGGCTGTTCGATCAGTTCAATTTGACCTTGCTGATTAACAAGAAGCGCAAGCAACTCGGATTAAAACCGGTTCAGGATGCTTGGCTTCATATCTTAAGCCGCCACGTCATCGTGGCCTCTGACGAGGTAATTGTCAGAGTTCCCCAGGACGTTGAGCCCGCCTTTACGCAAACCGGCTATATGCATTTAGACCAATCGGATCAACATCTTCCGGAATTGGAGACGTTCTTAAGCGCTGGCCCAGCCCCCGTGTATGCGGGTTTCGGAAGCATGCCCAAGCAGGATCAAGCCAGCAACGTCCCACTAATTGTCGGCGCCGCACGAGCGGTCGGAAGACGGGCCGTTATAGCCAAGTTTTGGGAGGAGCCGTCGCAGTTTTCCAACACAGATGATGTCTTCTTTGTTAAGGGGTATCCGCACTTGAGGCTTTTTCCGCATATGGCAGCGGTGATCCACCACGGCGGTGCCGGGACAACTGCATCAAGCGCCATCAGCGGCGTACCGCAAATCATCGTTCCTCACGCCCTCGATCAATTCTACTGGGGGCATCAGGTGTATCTGTCCCACCTGGGCCCAAAACCCATATGGCGCTCCAAACTGAGCTCACAGAAACTTGCGGCAGCTATCCACAAATGCCTGTCGGATGATCTGATACCACAGCAGGCCAAAGCTGCCTCACAAATGATAAATCGCCGGCGTAGTTTGGAGATGACCGCCCGTGAAGTACTAAGAGCGCTGGACTATAAATAAAATAGGGTCAAATGTACATTTGACCTTTAATCTCAATCGACGAAGTATCTTTGCACCTGGCCCTGCAAAATGTATAACGCTATAGTATGCTTTTGAGCGTTGTACAACGATGCCTGCTCATTAAAATGCTTATTGAGAAGTCGACAAGAGTCAACAAGAGTCAAACGTAGAGTTGACCCGATCCATGACGGACCCATTCTCCTATACTCCTCGGGAAAAAATGACTACCTCTTTTACCATCAAGCTTGTGCCAGGCGATTTGAGGCAACCGCAGGCAATAGTCTGCTTGGAAGCTACAAGATGATTGCACCAACTCAGCAGGAGGAAGTATGCACGATGAACTTTTAGTGACGGGAAAGAAACATGCCATGACACGCCGTGATTTTTTGTGGCTCGTGTCGGTGTCAGCGGCGGGTTTTATAGCTGGGTGCGCTACGAGTCCGGTCACCGGTAGACGGCAATTAATGCCTGTGTCGGAGGATCAGGAAATTCAGATTGACAAACAAAATTCGCCGCATCAATTTTCCGCGGATTTTAGACAAAAGTGGCCATATCTATAATAATGATCCTCTTTTGACAGTTCATGTTAATGAGGTGCCGCAAAGACTTGTCCCTAAGCAATGCAAAGAGAAAGCGTGATAGGGGGTCGCATCTTTCATTTTGACAATAACGGATGATTTGCTCACCCCTTGCGAAGAAATTTGGGTCAGCCATTGACATGGGGCACTATCCAATAGCATCCCGACCTTCAAGAGCGCCCAGGAAGCGCTGCACATCCTCACCGGAACGTTTTATTGTCAATCATAGAACAAGCTGATATAAATACCTTCTGATCTGTATGCTCTATATCGGTCAAGAAACAGAACCTGGCTGGATCACTGTTTGTTACGCCGTACTGATCATGGTTGGAGTCACGAGAAACCACAGGAGGTGGATCAATGAAGGTTATCCATTTCAGGAGCGCAGAGAGTTATGAGCCTGAGGAAAACTGGAAGCGTGTGAGTCTCTGCAATGAAGACGATATCTCCATCGAACACTTCATTAAACCGCCGTATCATGCCTCGCCCCTCCACGAGCACCCGAGTGCCCAAGTGCTAGTCGTGCTTAAAGGGAAACTTGCAATCGTCACTAATGAGGGCGGAGAGCAGGTACTTGGGGAGGGGGACGCCGCCTATATCCCCGGGAATGAACCTCATGTCGTCAAGAACCAGTTGGACCAGCCATCGATTGGCCTCGACATCTTTGTCCCTGGCCGACCATTTGATTTCTGGTTGAAGCGGAGACAGGACCCGGGCGCGCAAATATAGCAATGCTAGTGTCGCGGCTCACAAGGATTATGGCTACAGTAATCCCGACTGTGCTACTGGCCGGATGTGCCTCTCTGGCTGACCGCTGGATCAACCGGGTACGATTTAAACCGCCATACGCCGCAAGTCCGGAAGCTGCTGCGCTGCACCAGCAACTGCGTGTAATCGATTTGCACGCTGACCCACTGCTTTGGAATCGCGATCTTCTCAAACGGGGATCACGTGGCCATGTGGATGTGCCGCGCTTGCAGGAAGCCAACGTGGCTCTGCAGGTCTTTGGCGTGGTCAATGGTGTACCGTTTCCTCCAAGAATGGACAACAATCCAGACAGGTGGGACGTCATTACCTTGCTCGCCGCGCTACAGGGTTGGCCGGAGGCGACCCACGATGGCCGCTTGCAGCGCGCGCTGTATCAGGCTGACAAACTCGCGGAACGGGCGCAAGCCTCCAATGGTGCCCTCACGCTTATTACCAATCGGCGTGACTTGGAAGCGTTACTGGCGGCGCGAGAGCGCGGGGAGCTGATCATCGGCGCCATGCTGTCGCTGGAAGGCACGCAGGCGCTTGAGGGCAATCCGGCTAATGTTGAGCGGCTCTTTCAGGCGGGTTTTCGGATGCTGGGGCTGGTTCACCTCTTTGACAACGCCATGGCCGGCTCTGCTCACGGGGTGGACAAATACGGGCTGACCGAGAAGGGCCGTGGGCTGATCCAACGCGCCTTGGCGCTGGGCATGATCATCGACTTGGCCCATGCTTCGCCGGCGACTATTGATGACGTACTGGCTATGGCCGACCGACCGGTGGTTGCATCGCACGGCGGCGTGCGAGGCACCTGTGACACGGCGCGCAATCTCGCTGATCGCCATATTCGCGGCATCGCCAAGACCGGCGGTGTCATTGGGATCGGTCTGTACAAATACGCGACCTGTGGCAAAACGCTTAACGATACGGTCGGGGCCATGCGATACGTTGCTGATTTGGTCGGTGTCGAGCACGTGGCTTTGGGATCAGACTTCGACGGTGCGGTTACGACAGTTGTGGATGCGAGCGGCCTAGTGATGCTAACCGACGCGTTGCTGCAGGAAGGTTTCACTGAAGCGCAGATCGCTGCCACCATGGGCGGCAATGCGCTGCGGGTCTTTCGTCAGACGTTACCGGAAGAACAAAAATCGATAAAAGGGGCCGGTGAAAACTTGGAATAACTCGTATCAGTATTTATTAGTGACCACTAAAGGGGTCACGTCTTTTGTTGAATAGAGGTTCAGCTGGTCTTTTTCCTGATTTGTTTGATGCGGCGGCGCAGTGAGGAAAGGGGTCACTGAGAGGGGTGGTCCTTAAATAATTCAGTACCGCTCAAGCAGGAATTGGAAGCGGTCATAACAGGTTTGGCTATTTTTCGTGATATGTTTACTCGTTAACTGACTCGGTAGGTTGGCTCTTGAAGGTGGGAGCGTTTGCATCTGGGGCAGCGGCCTGGGCGGGTGAGACGTTTTCTGTCCTCGAACACATACCCGCACATGAGACACCGGGAGGGTTGTACGATGAGCCTTTTCCTCTGGGCAGCCGCTGATCGTGCAATGTGGGAGAGGTGATCATAGACCTCCTTTTCCCTGATACCTATCGCCTGGGAGAGCTCCCTGGCGCTCATCTCATCTTCGCTCAAGAGATCGACGATGTGCTGACGAATTGTCCTCGCCCTATTCCGATGCGTATCTTGCGTCATGTGAGGGATTGCTGGCTTTAGCGATGAATGCATTTTGATAATGGAGGGATTTCACAGGGTATCCTACTGAGGTAGCTAGTGTACGCAATGTAGAAAAAATGGCAAGGTGATTTCAATTTTCTGGGAGTATACCAAGCGATACGTAAAGCTCCCCGCTTACAGGACAGTGAAAAAAGGTAGAGTAGAGAACTGGCGCAGTACCTTTAGGCCTGTCTCCAGCTTCCCCTGATCAAACCGTGCATACCCTTTTCGGGTACACGGCTTTCCCATCATCTTCTTGCAGAGGCTTTCGCAGCTTGAGTCCATGGAGCTGTGGTAGGTATCCGGTAGAGACCCAGCGTGTCATAGAGGTGTTTATAGGGGGTAAGCCTTGTATCCCCTGCCCCACTTTCCGCATTCTCTCTTGAGAGAAACCCGCCTGCCATAGCGAGGTACAATCCCCTGTGCCAATCTCAATGGTAGTTGAGAAAGCTGAGGCGGAGCGGTTCGACTGGATCAGACATGGCACAACCGGGCAGGGAGGCGGGGATAATATAGCGGGCCAGGTTCTCCATTGCATCTTCCTCTGCGGGATGTAATCTTGGCCCACAAAAGACATTGAACCCGGAATGCCGCCAGGACACCACCATATTGATAAGATCCTGAGTAATTTTTCGTTTGGACAGGAGCATGTTGTATCCTATAGTGCTTTTGCAAAAAGGGATTCTATGATCTCATTTTTTATTTTGGAGGGGATTGATTTACCATGGACGACAAATACGAAAAGATACGGGATGAGAAAAGACGCTGGGCCGACAACCATCTGAACAAGAGGCCTGTTGAACGGCATTACACCGATTCGTTTGATCCAATCGAGGTCTTATACTCACCAGATGACCTCACCGATGCAGATTACCTTTCAGATTCAGGTTTTCCCGGCGAGTACCCCTTTGTACGGGGTATTCACCCCAGTATGTATCTGGGCCGAACCTGGACCATGCGGCAGTATTCAGGGTTTGGTACGGCGAAAGAGACTAACAAACGATACAAATACCTGCTGGAAGAGGGGCAGACCGGCCTCTCCATAGCCTTTGATCTCCCCACCCAGATTGGATATGACTCTGATCACCCTATGAGCCAGGGAGAGGTCGGTAAGGCAGGTGTCGCTATAGATACCCTTCAGGATATGGAGACTATCTTTGATGGCATCCCCCTGGATAAAATCTCCACCTCCATGACTATCAACGCCCCGGCCGCTATCCTGTTAGCCATGTATATTGCCGTTGCCGAAAACCAGGGCATTGACTCTGAAAAACTCCGGGGCACTATACAGAATGATATCCTGAAGGAATACACAGTAAGGGGAACCTATATCTTCCCTCCCAAACCCTCTCTTCGGCTCATCACCGATATCTTCGCCTTTTGCAGTAAACACGTCCCTCTCTGGAATACCATCAATGTGGCCGGGTACCATATGCGCGAGGCAGGCTGTTCAGCTGTGCAGGAGATTGCCTTCAGCTTTTCCAATGGCATTGCCTATATTGAGGCAGGTCTCAAGGCGGGTCTGGACATAGATAGCTTTGCCCCCAGGATAAGCTGGATTTTTAATACGCACAACAAGATCTTCGAGGAGGTGGCCAAGTATCGCGCCGCCAGAAAGGTCTGGGCTGATATCCTTCGTTACCGGTTCAAGGCCAAAGATCCGCGCGCCTGGATGCTTCGCTTCCACACGCAGACATCAGGGGTGAGCCTTACAGCCCAACAGCCGGAAAATAATATTGTACGGGTGGCCTACCAGGCCCTGGCCGCAGTACTCGGGGGGGCACAATCCATTGCGGCATGTTCCTTTGATGAGGCC
>JABXJZ010000316.1 GCA_013375335.1 Desulfobacterales bacterium | reverse complement strand
GCCAATGAAGGGGAAATCAACGTCACCGCCTCGGTCGATCAGTCGAACGCCGAGGCCAAGGCGCGGGGGATCATCACGGGCGGCGGCGACGATACCATCACGAACAGTGGCAAGATCATAACCAGTACCGTCACCAACGGAACGAGGGAGCTCGGTATCGGCATCGCGACAGGAGGCGGAAGTGACAAGGTCACTCTCACACGAGGCTCTCTGGTGGAGGGAAGCATCAACCTCGGTGAGGGGAACGATAGCTTAGCATTCACCGGAAGCCCAATGGTCAGCGGCGAGGTAACCGGCGAGAGTGGAACTGATGGTCTCATGTTTGAGGGAGCCGGCAGCATCGGTTTTGGTGTTTCAGACTTCGAAAGCGCCACGAAACGGGGTCCCGGTACCTTCACTGTGGCGAGCCTGACAACGATGCAGCGCGTGGAGGTGAATGAGGGCACGCTGGAGATTAACGACGATTACCAGCTGGCCGACGGGGGCACTTTCCAGACCAAGGTTTACGGCGGGGGCGATTCCGGCCAACTGAAAATCAACGGCGAGGCCGGTTTGGCCGGCACGCTGAAGGTGCTCAAGGGTCCCGGCGCTTATGTCAATGGTACGAAATACGATGTCCTGGTGGCCGACACAACCACGGATTGGTTTAGCGACGAGATTATGCCTGAACCAACCGCTCTGGTAAGCTTCCGGGCGAGTGGATATCCCGACCGTGTTGAGGTAGAACCCCTCGTCAAGAGTTTCACGAGCGTGGCGTCTAACGGAGTCCACACGACAATCGGCCACTATATGGATAGGATCCTTCCCACCGTCTCCGGTGATCTATCGGAGGTGTTGGGAGAGTTCCAGAATCTGTCGGGGCCACAGTTCAACCCGGCCTTTTCGAGCCTGAGCCCCGATTCCTATGACACTGCCACGAGAACCACGTATGACGTCACCCGACAATACACGAAGACCCTTCAGCAACGCATGCATGGCTTACGTGCGAGCCTTGCTCTCCCAGGCGCAGGGTCTCGCGCACGATCAGATGACGAGCCCTTGCTCCTGGCCTATAACGGATCGGATGCAGACATCGGTGGACTCGTGGGCGCCAGACGGCGAGCTGAGGAACAGAAGAGATATGGCTTGTGGTTACAGGGCTTTGGACAATGGGGCGATCAGGATGAAGAGCGCGGCTATACTGGCTTTGACTATCGGATGGCGGGGGTTACGTTCGGCTTTGATTATGCCCTGACTGATAGGGTGATCGCCGGCATCAGCGTTGACTATGCGGACACCGATATTGACCTTGACCGCAATGCGGGTGATGGTGACATCGAAAGCGTAGGGGGTTCGCTGTACGGCTGTTACTTTACCGAGCGCGCGTATCTTGAAGGTGTATTCTCCTACGGCAAACAGCAGTATGACAATGAGCGTAATCTTGTAATCGGATCACTGGTTCGCACGGCTCGGAGCGATCATGATGGCGACGCCTTTTCCGCCTTTGCTGAAGGTGGGTATCATCTTGACTTTAAAGGGTGGACGGTCGCACCCTTTGCATCTTTGCAGTACATCTACTTGGATGAAGAGAGTTTCGCGGAATCCGGTGCAGGGGGAGTGAGCCTGTTGGTTGATAGCCGTACGACCGATTCGTTGGTATCTGAGTTGGGCCTGCGCCTTGGACGTGTCTTTCAAACAGCAACTGGCAGCCTGGTACCCGAGGTAAGCTTGGCCTGGAAATACGACTTCGATATCGATGATCGTGACATCACGGCTTCGTTTGCTGGCTCTCCAGGCGCGGCCTTCACGATTACGGGTCAGGATGTTGACGACCATGGCGCCGTATTCGGGGCTGGTCTTACATTTATCCACAAGAGTGGTTTCTCGACGTCGCTGGAATACAATGGTGAGTTACGCGGAGATTATAGTGCCCATGGGATAATCGGAAAAATCCGCTACGTGTGGTAACGAGGGGAGATCGCGGCGCTGCTCTGGTCCTTGCTGTTTTGGGAGATACGGTTCATTGAATATAGCATGTCCCCAAATCTTTTTCTGGAAATCCGGTCAAAGATCTCACCTGAGCATCTTTGCCATATTTTACCTTTTGGCACATTCACTTAACATGCTGAAATCAAAAAATATTTCTTAAAAAAGCGGGTTCTCTCCCACATTTTTTGTCCCTTTTGGCGCATTTGTTTAACGTATTGAAATTAAATACTAATTGTGCAAAAATCCGGCTAATGGACACTTTTTTTTCACCTTTTGGAACATTCTTTGAGGGGTTGGTTTAAGGGGACAGATCATCCTGGGTCCATAGGGTGAATAAGAACCCATTTGATTACAGTGGGTTAGAAAAATCCCATATCTTTTTGCATGGATTGCTAATACTGGCACAGAAGTTGCTTTTTCTCAGGTTGAGTGATCGTTAAGGGCACACCATCTCGAGAGGGTGGGTCGCAAAGTCACGGGTCAGCGCACAATCAATGGCGATGATGGCCGGGCTGCCGATCAGGCAAGGCAGTCCG
>JABXJZ010000315.1 GCA_013375335.1 Desulfobacterales bacterium | reverse complement strand
AAACCATTTTGAAACGACCCAGTACAGGCCCATGTTATAGGGCATAACAAAAAAAGATACCCATACCCTTAACTTTGTGACGTTCCCCTGCCAAGAATAAGAGCATTGTTGACATGATCCATCATAGGATATAGATTGAGCACACCAGTTTTTGGCACGTGCTACTTCTTCATTTCTACACAGAGGGGGACGGTGCATCTGCCGTCTTGATTTCGAATAGATGTCTGCAACCAGTATCCTTAAAGAATCCATCTCCTCTTTCAGGGAAGATGGATGCCTTAATCTCTCAGCCGCCATTGCCTTTTATGCTATTCTCTCACTCATCCCATTTCTCTACCTTCTTGTCTCGTTAGTTGGTTTCTTTGTTGGCACTGAAGGTGAGATATTGCCAAAAGTAAGCTCATATGTCAGTCAACTTATTCCCTTTATCAGCAACCCCGTCTTACGAGAGGTTGGTCGAATAAATCTGGGTAGTGGATTTTTTGCCTGGTTTGCCGCTTTCTTTATGTTATGGGCAAGCACCCTCATATTTGATTCCATTGAGTTTTCACTGAAAAGGGTATTCAATGTGAGGCACTTGAGGCCTTTCTGGATTTCTAAGATCATGTCCTTGCTATTTGTGCCTGTAGCAGGCCTTCTCTTTATCCTTCTTCAGGCCTTCGGTCTCTTTATCGATGCCTTCGTCAGGCTGAACAGCCATTTCGGTATCACCATACTACCGCATTTCCTTAATAACATTGCGCTCAAGTTTATTTTCCCCTTTCTGTTGACCTTTCTTCTGTTAAGTGCCCTCTATGCTGTAGTGCCTCCAGCCAGGATTTCCTTGAGGCAGGCCATGGTTGGGGGATTTATCTGTGCGACTATGTTAGAGGTGGCCAAACAGGTATTTGGTTGGGCGATTAGGCATAATCCCAACTTTGGTCTTGTATATGGGTCATTAAATACACTCATTGTGATGGTCCTATGGATCTTTTATGCATCAGCCATATTTCTCTTCTGCGCAGAGATCATCGCCGCTTACCAAAAACAGAAAAGAGCTTAGAGCAGAAGAATAACGTGATTTTTAGCTACACTGACAATCCGAACTTTTATCTGCAGGTTACAAACCCAAGATAGGGAATCATGGAGTAGCGGAGTATTGGAGCGATGTAGAATATAGAACTACCAAGGTCCCATAAGATCCATTACTCCATTTCTCCATTGGTCCATTTGTGAGCGAAGCGAAATACGTTCGGTGATTAGGATGCGACTTATAGCGGACTTTCATATTCATTCCCATTATTCCGTTGCAACAAGCAGTAGCCTTACCCCGGAAAATCTTGAGGTCTGGGCGCGTCGTAAGGGAATCCACATTATTGGAACAGGTGATGTGTTTCATCCCCGATGGTATGAAGATCTGAAGGCGAAGCTTATACCAGCAGAAGATGGCCTATTTAGACTCAGAGATGAATATCGCACAAAAGAAGACCAACCCCTCCCTCCGGCTGCGCACCCAGTGAGGTTTATTCTCTCTGGGGAGATAAGCAGCATCTATAAGAAAAAGGGTAAGACCAGAAAGGTGCATAACCTTATCTTGGCTTCCTCATTTGATGCCGTAAAGAAGATACAGGGTAAACTGGGGCAACTGGGCAATATCAATTCTGATGGAAGGCCCATACTCGGAATTGCCTCAAGGGATCTGTTGGAGATAGCCCTGGAGGCTGGCAGTGACATAGTTCTTATTCCCGCCCATATATGGACACCGTGGTTTTCCGTGCTTGGCGCTAAATCCGGCTATGATACCATTGAAGAGTGTTTTGATGATCTTACAGGGCAGATCTTTGCAGTGGAGACCGGGCTCTCGTCGGATCCACCTATGAACTGGCTCTGTTCATTTTTGGATGGATATACCCTGATCTCCAACTCAGATGCCCACTCGCCGGAGAGATTGGGGAGGGAGGCAAATCTCTTTGAGGCAGACCTTTCCTATTCAAGTATAATCGCCGCAATGAAAGGAGATTGCCTACAGAAATTCTTGGGTACGATAGAGTTCTTTCCCCAGGAAGGGAAGTATCACCTGGATGGCCACAGAAAATGCGGCATTTGCTGGACACCCGAGGAAACAGCCAAGCACGGGGAAATCTGCCCTGTATGCGGCAAAACGGTAACGGTAGGCGTATTGAACAGGGTCATGCAGCTTGCGGATAGAGCGGACACGGGATTACGGCCTGAAAGAAAAGCATTCTATTCCCTTACCCCGTTGAAGAATCTTATCGCGGAGATCAAAGGTGTAGGTGCAAGTAGCAGGGAGGTGCATGAAGGTTACGAATATCTCTTAAAGAGAGGGGGCCCGGAATTCTCTATCCTCCTTGATCTTTCCCTTGAGCAGATCAGGGAGATCGGGGGTGAGATATTGTCGGAGGGTATCAGGAGACTCAGGAATAGAGAGGTCTCAATCGAGGAGGGATATGACGGCAAGTTTGGCCAGATAAAGGCCTTTCGGTCGGGAGAGGTTAAGTCTCTCTCATCACAGATATC
>JABXJZ010000055.1 GCA_013375335.1 Desulfobacterales bacterium | reverse complement strand
AAATAGTGAAGCTACAGGAAGAGTTGGGTGACAAGACAGTTGAGACATCGTCCGGGGGTGGAATGGTGACGGTTGTGGCAAATGGAAAACAGGAGATCGTTTCTATAAAGATTGATCCAGAGGTTGCAGATGCAAGTGATATTGAGATGTTGGAGGATCTCGTTCTAGCAGCGGTCAATGATGCCCTCTATCAGGCAAGGCAAATGGTCAGTGAGGAGATGACTAAGTTGACCGGCGGGATAAAGATACCAGGCATAGTGTAATATGAGATGTAGGGTATGAGTTATGGGGATCTATCCACCATCACTGGGTAGATTAGTCGAACAATTTGGCAAACTTCCCGGCATTGGAAGGAAGTCAGCGGAGAGATTAGCCCTCCATGTCTTGAAGAGTTCAAAAGGGCTTGCAGAAGAACTCGCCCAGAGCCTTTTGGAGGTAAAAGAAAAGATCGGGTTCTGTTCTATCTGCTTTAGTCTTACCGATAAGGATCCATGCCCGATCTGCACCGATCAAAGGAGGGCAAATGGCAGCATTTGCGTTGTTGAAGGGCCCGGAGACCAGTTGGCCATCGAAAAATCAGGGGCCTTTAAGGGCAGATATCATATCTTGCATGGTGTCCTCTCCCCCCTCGATGGTATCGGAGTGGAAGACCTACGCATAGCCGAGCTCATGTCACGCCTGAGAAATGAAAACATAAAGGAGGTCATACTGGCCATCAACCCAAGCGTCGAAGGAGAATCCACCGTCTCATACTTGACTGACCTCCTGAAAGGAAAGGATGTAACTGTTACAAGAATTGCCCTGGGAATTCCCCTCGGCGGTGACCTCAAATACATAGACAGCATGACACTAAAGAGGTCCCTGGAGAACCGATCCTCCTGCGCTCCATAACCTCACCCTCAAGAGCCCTCATCCTCTTTGTCCAATTCCTCCCATTTCAATCTCTGCGCCCTCCTCCTTCTCAGATAAGCGATGATAAAGGTAATGGTGACCAAGAGCCATAAGGTCGTTGAGCTTGTAATTATGGGGATTCGGCTGAATCTTAGCTTGAGGTAATTCTTCCACTTATCTTCTAGCTCTTCCAGACTAATACCATAAACCTCCGTCAGGACCTCTTCTAACGCCTTACCGCCACCATATAACCTTATAAATCCATGAAAGCGGTCTCTCCCGTATTGGCTTATTAGGAAAGAAATGAGGTAGAAGCTTTCCGAGTAGGCAAGCCCTGCCCTCTCCGTTTCCTGTGGAAAACCTCGGGTTATCTGCGACAGGGGGATAAGTGAATCAGTGAGGACTGCCCGCGTCATGGTAGAGACCCTGCTCAGGTCCCATTCCTTAGACACGTACATAGCCAATCCCTCATCTAACCACCGAGGGACCTTTTCCCTTCCCTTAAATGCCCTACCCACGAAGATATGGGTCAATTCGTGTATAAAGACCTTTCTCAAGTCGATATTGCCTCTTGTGGTCGCCTTGGGGGATTTTACGATTATGAGGTTTAAACTGGGGTACGCGACCCCTATTGACCAGGAGGGGATCTCCCCTCTTGGCTGGATCTCTTGAAATAGCTTTGATGAGGGGGCGAGATACACCTTAGTCCTCTCCTCAAAGTCAGTGCCTAAATCCTCCATAATCCTCACCCTCAACTCCTCAGCCTGACCAATCAGCGATCTCATCAATCTCTCATCCTGGGCTTGGAAGTAGAAGGAGAAATGACGGGTGCTGACACTTATATAGTCGGAGGCAGAACCCACCAAAGGGGTGAGGAAGTACAGGGTGATTAGGGTAAACCAGTATCTAAACCTCAGACCCGACATCGAACACATAGGACCTCAGATTTTTGAGTGATATGCAAATGCCGAAACGGTCTCAAAGTATCTCCTTCCCCCAACAATAAAGGTATCATTGTGACCTGCACCCTTTACCGGGAAGAAATACTTGGGCTCTTTCGCGGCGTCGAAAAGCTTCTGCCCCATAGAGAAGGTGACAATCTCATCCTCTTTGCCGTGGATGATGAGCTTTGGAGTAGCAACATAGCCGATCTTTTTCAGATTGTTGTAATGGGTGGGAAGAAGAAAGGAAAACAGATGAAAAAGGGCGATGGATCTGGCCATCTCCTTTATAGATGTAAACGCGCTCTCTATTATAATAGACCTCACCCTCCTCTTTAGGGCGATCTCTATTGCCACCGCCGCACCCAAGGAACGCCCAAAGGGAATAATGTTTGTTGGTGGGATCCTCTCTCTCTTTACCAGATAGTCATATGCTGCCAACCCATCTCGGTAGACGCCCTTTTCCGAAGGTGTTCCTGAACTCTTCCCATAACCCCTATAGTCAAAGATAAAGACCTGAAGCCTCTGCTCCAAGAGGGGCCTAATGTTCTCAAGGCGGTGCGAGATATTTCCTGCATTCCCGTGGCAGAACAGGATAAGGGGAAATTCCTCTCTCAGGGGGAAAAACCAACCATGTAACCTTTTCCCATCTTCAGTATGGAAATAGACATCTCGATAGTGCAGATTGACCTCATGGGGAGTGCTGTCAAAAGCAGTTTCAGGAAAGAACACAAAGAAATTTTCAATCTTGTGATAGAACAGATAAAAAGAGGCCGCTATAAGGACAACCAGGCAGATCAAGTATATCCAGCTGATAGGCATAAAAAGCACTCTCAGAAATCTGTTGCTCTTCTCCATCACTGAATAACGGGCAAGACTCCTTCTCACGAAATAGGAATGCAGATTAATTTCTCAGCATCAAATAGAGAACCTCATGATTACTCTAATATATTTCAACAGAATTCATAAGGGAAATCTTAGCCCTGAAATCACACCTAGCCCCTAAGAGGTAAAGATCAAAATGAGACAGAGGGTGTTGATGATGCGGTGCGACGAATACGATCCGGAGAAGATCTCGGGCATCATCAAAGAAGGCACGGAGGCGTTATGCGTTAAGCCCTCAGGAAGGATTCTCTTCAAGCCCAATGTAGTCATTGCTCATCCTGAGATATTTCCCCATGCCCTTACCCGCAAAGGGTTTTTGGATGGCGTTATATAGGTCACCAAAGAGCGGCATCAGATCTTTGTTCCGAAGCCCGTTACGCAATGCGACTTTCTCATCAACCTGCCCAAATTCAAAGCCCATCCCTGGACTGGGCTAACCCTCAGGCTCAAGAATTTGATCGGCATCCAGGATGATCGACACAGGCTGGTGGATCACAACACCTTCCTGGGGCATAAAATAGCCGATCTTCAGGAGGCCGTGCACATATTCAAGGCCTTTTCCCCCAGCATGGAAAAACAGATGGAAGGGGTCCGGTATGTGGTGGGCAGGCTGCAGGGACTGCTCGAGCTTGATGAAGGTGAAAGACTGATCTTTGCAGGGAACTACACCAGTTGGGAAGAAACAATCGACGGCCAAGGTGTCAACATTGAAAGCAACTACAAGACCACCCACGAGGCGGATGCGACGAAGACCAAATCCAGTGACATGCTTTTGAAGATGTTAAGCTCCATTTGGCAAATGTTTCAAGCGGAGGTCATCAAGATATATCCAGGCAAAGGGATGTCTCGTGTCCGTCGCGCAGCACATAAATTATTTATCGTCCATTGGAAAGATCGGCAATGTCAATTTCGATCCCAAGGTGCTCATCCTCAGTAACATTGCTTACTGTCAGATGCGACTCAACAGATTTTTGAATCGCTTCTTTGACAATCTCGCTTGAACTGTGATAGAAGAGGAGAAAGTCAGCTCACACGTTGGTATGCATCGAAAGGGGAGAAACCATGAACGCAAGAGAACGCCTAAATGCACTTGACGTGGCCTTGGATAACGAGACAAGAGAGCGGGAATTCTATCTTAAGAATGCCAGCAGAACCAAGAATCCTCTTGGCAAGGCCATGTTCCAACAGATTGCAGATGAGGAGCTTGAGCACCATCAAAGGTTGAAGGAGCTGCGCGAGAGGTGGGAAAGCAAGGAAAAATGGCCTGAAACCGTTCCCCTCAAGGTGAAAGATACGATCGTTATGGACATCCTGAAGGAGTCGGTGCAGAAAGCGGATAAGATGCCAGAGAGAGACGATGACGACCTGAAGGCCATCCAGACCGCCATCGATTTCGAGGCCAAAGGGGCATCCCACTATGCTAAACTCCGAGATGAGGTCTCTGATCCAAAGGAGAAGGAGTTCTTCGGCCTCCTCGCCAATATCGAGCACGAACATTACCTATCCCTCAAGGACACCGAGGAGTACCTGACTGACCCCTCCTCATGGTATGTGAAGACAGAACACCATGGCCTGAATGGCGCCTAGCAGCCATCAGAGGTGCAATATCACCGCATACCGTCATGCACTTTACTTCAGCTGTTCGCTCAGGAGTAAGGAACCTCACTATAATGTTTGAAGGGACTGGAAAAATACCATAATCGGCCTTATATTTTGTCCTAAGGGACTAGATTTTTGCCAGGAGGATCAAGATGCCTATTTTCGAGTACCATTGTATGGACTGCGACAAGGACTTCGAGTCCCTGGTCTTCGGTGACCAAGAGGTCTCTTGCCCTATATGCAAGGGAAGCAAACTTAATAGGCTTCTCTCTACCTTCAGCCATAAGAGCAGTGGCGAGTTCTCAAGTTCAAAGGGCCCTTCGTGCAGCTCTTGCAGCGCTACCAGTTGCAGTACCTGTAGTGGTTCATAATAGGGTACCCAGGATGGAACTCCGGGAATGCAGGAAGGGGGAGGTACAATGGAGATCAGGGAAATCAGGTTAGAGGAATTAGATGTCGAGAGATTTATCACGGAAAAGGTCGAGGAGATCTCCTCGATTGTCGCTGATGGCGTTGCTCTTAGTGCCCTCTCAGGCGGTGTTGATTCCTCAGTCGTAACCATGCTTGCCCATAGGGCGTTGGGTGATCGGTTCAAGACATATTTCATCGACAATGGCCTCATGAGGGAGGGAGAACCTGAACATATTGTCTCACTATTTAAAGACTTGGGAGTAACGGTCCAACTTATCCATGCCGAAAGAACCTTCTTTGATGCACTAAGGGGTCGAACTGACCCAGAGGAGAAAAGAGAGGCGATCACTCGCTCATTTTACAGGGATGTCTTCGGTGATCTAGTGAGACAGGCTGGCGCGAGGTATCTTCTCCAAGGCACTAACTACACCGATGTCGAGGAGACCGTTGCCGGGATCAAAAGACAGCACAATATCCTCGCGCAGCTCGGCATTGATCCAGAGGAGATGTACGGGTACAGGGTTTTAGAACCACTAGTACAACTGCGAAAATCAGCAATCAGAGAGGTTGCCAAAGTGCTCCATATACCAGAGGAGATCTGGAACCGGCCGCCTTTTCCTGGACCAGCCCTGGCTGCGAGGGTAATCGGTGAGGTTACACCTGAAAGGGTGAGGATTGTAAGAAACGCTACGAGCATTGTCGAACAAGAACTATCTCATAGGGGAGCATTTCAGTATTTCGCCATCCTCCATGAGGATAAGGTCACCGGGGTGAGAGGAGGAAAGAGAGATTACGGTCTGCAAATCGAGGTAAGATGCTGGGAGAGCAAGGATGCAAAAACAGGATCGCCCACCAGGCTTCCCTACGATGTATTAGACCGATTGGCAGAGAGAATCACAGCTGAGGCGCCTGGCGTTGTCAGCGTTACGTACAATATAACCAAAAAACCACCCTCCACCATAGAGGCGCTTTAGGCAACAATCCTGTACTTTAAGCTGAGCTGATTTCAACCCAGCCGTTTTTTCCCTGACTCATTTCCACCTCTCTGCTGACTATTATTGGCAGGAGGTTCACCGTATCCCACGCTTTTCCAACCGGCCTTGGCTAGTTCTCATAGGCCATCCGGGCCTTCGCCGCGAACCTGAGTGTCCTTGAGTCAACCTTCCCTCGAACTCCCTCTATGATTATTCACGGTGGGCTGCCACCCTGCACTCTGCAACTGCGTCGATCGTCAAAGGAGCCCAGTAAGGCCGTGTTTATTGAGGGCGGAATCTCAAGGCTTGATATCTCAGTACAAAAAAGATATGGATCTACAAAAAGAAGGATGGATACATGAGTCAAAAAGTCGAAAGGAAATTCGACAATGGCACTTACAAGGCGGAGTTTTTGGAAGAAATGAAGCCTCTCGGCGAGGACCGACAGACACAATTTATTCCCGATACACCGCCAGGCAAGATAGCATCATTGGCTGGCAGGACATTGGGAATTTTTCTGTCCAGGATTATGAATGCCCTTTCCAGAAGATTCGGCGAGGAAGTCTGGGAGGTCGCGAAGAAGGCTATGTATGAAGTTGGCCGTCAACGGGCAGCAGCTATGGTTCGGATCATGAAGATAGACGGCCTCAAAGATGCCCGATGCTTGGGGAGGATCATGGACCTGGAAGATAATACTCAGGCATTAAGTGGGAGCGGATAGAGACTGGAAAGAAGAGAGCGGTAAAGCGTGCATATGAGTGCCCTCTTGCCCTACCCTGTCAGGAGAGCCCGAAGATCTGTAGTGTGCTTCTTGAAGCCTTGGAGCAAGGCACCTTCGACGCCATCGGCGTCAAACTCAAGGGACCAGCAGTGCTCACCAAGGTTATGCCTGCAGGTGACCCTTATTGTCAGGTGACTCTGGAGTTAGGATATTGAGAAACGGACAATAAAAAAGGAGACAAACCAATGGCTGAGAGACTGTCACCCGACTACGCCACGCTTAAAGCAAGGGGCCAAGAATTAGCGAAGGGCCCAGATGATAGGGCAGCTGTTGAGGCTAGGCTCAAGAGACTGTCTTCAGAGGGCATCCCGAAGAAGGTAATCATCCGAGATGAGATGATCGCCAACAAGCAAGAGGTACTTGATCGCGTTCAAAAGAGAGCCGAAGAATATGAGCAGGTCAATCAGAACTGTGCCAAAAGTCCTGCACTGGCCGTCATGGAGGAGTTTGGATCGGCGGTGACAACTCCTTAGACTGCAGCGCCAACGCCGGCTCTTATGCCCAATCCCGTAAGTTCCTCTATCTCTTTGAAAACGAGATGGGGAACACTAAGTGCCGCCATATTCACAAGGATCTGATTTTTGGCAAGTACTACAATGTAGCTGACCCTAAAGAGGACTACCCTGCTTTTGTAAGTGACAAGGGCTTTGAGAAATGCGCATTATCCTCGGGAGTGAGCGCCCGCATCTGCGCGGAGATAATTATCCAAGATATGGAGGGGAAAACACAATAGTAAGCCTGAGATCTCAAGTCAAAAAGAGACGGAGGAGCTACCTTCTCATCAGGACAATGCCGCTGTGGGCTGTAACTCGCTGAGCTTTCCTTGAAAGATAGATAGCTCAATAAGCGAACTAGAAATGCTTATGTGGTTAGGCAGTAGGCCCTTTCAACGTAGATCTGTAGATCATCGAGCTCTTTGTTAGAGGGACCTGAAGAGATACATGATGACTCATCAGGACAAGATCCACAATCACTTTTCCAAAATCGCTCCCTTATACAGAGATATAAGGACAACTGATCTTCAACCAATCCGGTTTATCAGTAAGAGACTGAAAGGCTTAAAGACGATTCGAGCAGCTGATATCGGATGCGGTGCCGGAAGGTATAGTTTGCTGCTTTTCAAACATCTGAACAACCTTCATTTGACCTGCATTGATGTCAACGAATCAATGCTAAAACAGGCCTCAGCTTATCTGAAAGGCAATGGCGTACACAGGTTTATCACTGTCAAAGCGAATGCCTGCGATCTTCCCCTGAAAGACAAGGATATGGACTGTGTGTTTACTTTTAACGCCATTCACCATTTCCATTTTCTAAGATTCGTCGAAAAAGCAGCGGCAATTACAAAAGAAGGCGGTTTCATCTTCATTTATACTCGCCTTCAAAGTCAGAATGCGAGAAATATCTGGGGGAGATATTTTCCTCTCTTCTTGGAAAAAGAGGAACGTCTCTATGAATTAAATGACATCATCGGAGCTCTGGATTCAACAAGTTGCTCGACAATGGAGTCCATTAAGACCTTCAAGTTCAGGAGGAAGGCCACCTTGGATCACCTTTTTGATAAGGTTAGAAAAAGACATTATTCAACCTTTT
>JABXJZ010000314.1 GCA_013375335.1 Desulfobacterales bacterium | reverse complement strand
ATAGCATCCCGGAATCTCATTCAGGAAAAGGGCAAAATCATCGCCAAGCATAGAGAGAGACCTCCCTGGGTAATCCTCTTTGCTCCGTTTTTAAGATCTCCTTCCATTGCCCCAAACATATTACCCGGGCCCTACCCTTCTTTCCGACGATCTACCACCAGATCTTTTATCACCTTAAATTGCCGCAAGGGCATCACCGTCACGTCCCCCTGTACCAGGGTAGTGCAGGCAAAGCGAACCTTCCCATCAATCACCACCTGGCATCCCATGCATTTGCCGATTCTGCAGGAACTGTAGTATCCCAGGGAGGGGTCCAGGTTTTCGGATATATAGTCCAGGGCGTTCAATAGGCTGGTCTTGCCCTCAATCGGCACCGGATAGGTCTCGGATTTCGGTTCCTCGCTATTGCCCGGCCTTGAACGCAAGATACTGACATTCACTGTTTTTATCCCTTCGGCCACCTTCATTCCGTCTTTCCGTATTTCAGTACCTTTCTTGGGGGTTCAGCCCGGGTGACAACGATCGGTTCACTGCGAACGCTGATCTCTCCGTTCCGATTACTTACGATTTGATTCTTCAGCCAGTTAATATTGTCGGTATCAGGATAATCGCGCCGGTACAGGGCACCCCGGCTTTCGGTGCGCTTGATGGAGGTGCGGCACACCATCTCCATGATCAGCAGCATGTTTTCCAGCTCAAGGGTCCGGGCCCACTCCCGGTTGAAGACCCGGTCCTTGGATCTCACACTCACCTGCGGCAGTTCCTCCTCTCTTATCCGGACAAATTCCGCAAGCGCCTGTTCCAGACCGTCGCCGTCCCGAAGAACACCCGCTTTCTCCCAGGCGACCTGCTGCATCTTTTTGCGGATCTGCGCCTGTGAAACGCCATTTTTTCGTTCCAGGGGGGCAAAGGTCTTGCCCCGCATTTCTCGCAACTGCTCCCCGTCGATGGAGACGTCCGGACTCTGCTTGGCATACTCAGCGGCAAACCTGCCCGATCGGTGACCCCATACCACCATCTCCGTAAAGGCGTTGCCGGACAGTCGGTTGGCGCCGTGGACGCCGCCCGTTACCTCCCCGGCCGCAAATAAGCCCGGTAAACTGGTGGCGCATTGCTCGTTTATCCTAATACCACCGTTGAAAAAATGACTCGCTGGCACGGACTCGATGGATTCCCGCTTCAAATCTGGCAAATACTCCCGCATATTAAAACCACCGTAGTGCATGTAAAACTCGGGCGGCATCCAGTCCTCCAGGTGATCGATTACGTCATCCGGCAGGTGTTTGAGGGAAACGTATACGCCGCCATGGGGACCGCCCCGATCGGCGAGGATCTCGGTCATCATGGCAACGGAACAAATATCGCGAGTGGTCCACTCGAGATTGATCGGGTCCCAATGCCGCATGAAACGATCCCCGTTTTTGTTCAGCATCCATCCGGCCACAAAACCTCCGGTTGACAGCAGAAATGGGATATCCACGCCCTTGACCGCCGGCGGCCACGGGAATACGCCTGGCAGGAACATTGGGAACTCCATGTCAACCAGTTCGGCGCCGGCGCGAAATGCCATGGCGCTTCCGTCGCCAGTCAATTCCTCCGGAGCCGTGGTATAAGGGTACATGCGCATGGCTCCGCCGGTACATAGAATCACAGCCTTGGCCTTGAATACCATAAACTCACCCGTGGCACCGTTGATGCCAACGGCACCGACCACGCGTCCCCTATTGGTTAATAGCTCGGTAATCATCGTGTAGGGGACAAGATTCACATCCGTACTCAACACGGTCCGGCGCAGAACAGGCATGAGCTTGGTGCCGGGTATCACCACGCCGCGCGGGTATGAATGCCCGGATGCGTGCAGGAGCCCATCGATCTTCACCCCCCAGTCCACTAGATCCTGTAACCGATCTGGTGCTGCTTCCACGTGAATTTCAACCAGCTTCTGGTTATTGAGATACTTGCCGCCCTTGAGCATATCGTCAAAAAAGACTGCCTGATTGTCACGGGTATCGGTTCCCTTAAGGCCGAATCGCTCGTGGAGGCTCCGGCTGTCAACATCCAGGTCAGCATCACCTGTGACAGTAGCACCACTTCGTCCGATATTGCTTCCCTTGGTCACAACGGTAACGCTCACACCTTGTGTAATCGCCTCCAGAACGGCGGTTGAACCGGCGCCCTCGCTTCCAACCACCAACACATCCGTCTCTATCACCCTGTCTGACAAGCTCTCTACGCTAGACATCACATCACCTACGTTTTCAAGCTATTTCCCCTCGCTGGTCCCCCTTTGGGAGAACAGAGGGAAAAAATGCAACCATGGCCCATCAAGCCAAGAGGGATTGCTTTCTCTAAGAAACCAACTCGATACTCATGGGACTATGAATCTTGCGTAATTGTCATATTATTTTTTCATCTTTTGGTCAATCCTTTAAGACTACAGGGCAGGGTAACGCCAAAGTCCAGGGTATGGGTATCTTTTTTTTCATTATGCCCTATAACGCGAGGCTTTATTGGGTCGTTTCAAAATGGTTTATTGCGC
>JABXJZ010000313.1 GCA_013375335.1 Desulfobacterales bacterium | reverse complement strand
CCCAACAGAGGGAAGCTGATTCACATCCCCCACCAGGATGAAGGTAGCACCGGGAGGAACGGCTTTCAGGAGGTGATGCATCAGGATGGTATCGATCATCGAGGCCTCATCTATAATCACAAGATCACAGTCCAGGGGATTTAGCTCGTTTCTCTGGAATCCCCCTTTCTGGATGCTGTACTCCAGCATCCGGTGAATGGTCTTGGCCTCGTGACCAGTAGCCTCGCTCATCCGCTTTGCAGCCCTGCCTGTGGGAGCAGCGAGCATGGTCTTCACCCCGAGCCTTGAGAAGATCTTTAGAATGGCATTGATGATCGTGGTTTTACCTGTACCAGGACCGCCGGTAATTACCATTGCCTTATTTTCAAGAGCGCATCGTATTGCCTCCACCTGTCTCCCTGCCAACGTGATGGCAAGCTGCCCCTGCACCCATTCTATAGCTTTGTCTGTCTCGATCCGCCGTATGGATTCAGGGGTGTTTATCAGGGTTTTCAGCCGAGTAGCGATACTGGTCTCGGATAGGTGAAACTTGGCAAGATAAACAGCCCTCTTGTCCTCCGTGAAATCCCCCGTATCCTCCTTCAGGACCTCAATGACAATTAAGTTGCTTTCTTCAATAGCAGCAAGCGCCTTGACAATGACTTCTCCACTCACCCCCAGGATCTCCCCGCACTTCTTAACGAGCGATTCATAAGGGTAGTACACATGACCCTCATCAGCGAGCTGGTGCAGGACATAGAGTATTCCTGCCTCCGCCCGTAGCTGAGAGTCTTTGTCAAATCCCAGCCTCTCCGCAATACGATCGGCACTCAAAAAACCAATCCCGAAGATGTCCGTTGCGAGCCGGTACGGGTTCTCCTTTACCACGTGTATTGATCGGCCTCCGTATTGTTTGAATATCTTCGTGGCATAGCCTGAACCCACACCATGCGTTTGGAGGAAGATCATCACCTCTCGTATCTCTTTCTGATCTTCCCAGGCCTTCTTGATCATCCCGATACGCTTCTCGCCAATGCCATCAACTTCAGCCAGTTTCTCAATCTCGTCTTCGATGACATCGAGGGTTGTCTTGCCGAATTTCTCGACGATCCGCTTGGCCATAACAGGACCAATGCCCTTGATGAGGCCTGAGCCCAGGTATCTTTCGATGCCGTAAACGGAGGCAGGAACCAGGGATTTGTAGCGAACCACCTTGAACTGCTCACCGTATTTCGGATGATTGGTCCATTCACCGCTCATCTTAATGATCTCACCGGGGGTCGGCGCCACCAGGTTTCCAACAACGGTAACGACATCGCGCCGCCCCTGTACCCTTACCTTGGCAACGGTGTAACCGTTCTCATTGTTGGTGTAGGTTATTCTCTCAATCTGTCCCTGGAGAAAGACTTCCATGCTCACACCCATTTTCTCTCCCTCTATACCATAATCACCCGAGAATGACGAGAGTGCGTTTGAGGCCCCACCAAGTTGGATGGCCTTCTACATAGTTCTTGATATTGGATTTGTTATCGGCTATTTCTATAGGCACCCATGAGCATATCGCCCAACAGGGTCACAATCGACCTCTCGGCCCTAGAGCATAATTTGTCGAGGGTAAGGGAGCTGGTAGGACGGGCCACCAGGATTATGGGGATTGTCAAATCCGATGCCTATGGCCATGGCCTGATCCCGGTAGCCAGGGAATTAGAGAAACTCCATATAGACTCCCTTGGGCTGGACTACCTCTCTGAGGCGATAAGGCTTCGAGATGAGGGAATTAGAACGCCGGTGGTAATCTTACTTGGAATAAGCACGCCCCAGGATGCGAAAAAGGTGCTCGAATATAACCTGACCCCTGTTATCTTCGATCTCGAGTCTGCCCGGACGCTCTCCGAGGAGGGGAAGAAGGGCGGAAGACCAGTCAGGGTCTACGTAAAGATCGACACGGGAATGGGCAGGCTTGGTATCGACTTTAAGGAGACCGAGGCATTTTTGAAACAGCTTATCCATATGAAGGGGATAAAGGTCCAAGGCCTTTTTTCCCATCTCTCTTCAGCGGATGAAGAGGACACCCTGTTCACCCACACGCAGATCAAGAATTTCACGGAGGCCATTTCTGCCAGTCAGAGGCTTGGCCTGGAGCTTCCTATGAACAATCTCGCAAACAGTGCGGGAATCATGAGGTACAGGGATGCCCATCTCGACCTAGTGAGGCCGGGCATCATGCTTTATGGTGCACTTCCCTCCCCGGACTTCGCAAACCCTCCACCCCTGAGGCATCTGATGACATTTTGCTCCTCGGTCGTGCAGGTGAGGGAGGTTACGCATGGGACTCCCATTAGTTATGGTCGAACCTTTTACACCGATGGAGCAAGAAAAATAGCCATAATATCAGCAGGCTATAGTGATGGCCTGAGCAGGTCTATGAGCAACAAGGGCCAGGTGCTGATCCATGGGCAAAGGGCAAGGATTATCGGTCGGATCTGCATGAATCTGACAGTTGCCGATATAACTGCAATCAAGGATGTAAAGAGGGGCGACAGAGTGTGTTTCTTGGGGAAGCGCAAA
>JABXJZ010000312.1 GCA_013375335.1 Desulfobacterales bacterium | reverse complement strand
ATCCTGGCCAGCAGGACTTCTGCAGAGTGGGAAGCAATCGCCCAGGAGTATGATTTGGTTCTGGGACGCATTCAAACTCCTGTGGAGGTGGCCAATGACCCACAAGCCTGGGAGAATGAGTTTTTTGCCGAAATAGAATACGCCCCTGGCGTGCCGCTTAAGGCAATAAACAGCCCGGTCAAATTCAACAAGACCCCAGCCACCATAAGGTCTCTTGCTCCCGAACTGGGGCAACACACAGAGGAAATTCTTCTAGACCTTGGCTACAGCTGGGATGATATGGCTGAATTCAAGAACCAGGGCGTAATTATGTAAATTAAAGGAGGCAATATGGGCATATGCTATCAGAGTAAAACACTAAAGGAAGCAGTAGATGAGAAGGAGCGAGTTTTCCAGGAAACCGGTTACGCTTATGGGCTGGAGAAACTGGAGCTAGTGGAAGGTGACCCGGCAAAATTCATGAGGTTTCAAATGAGGTTGGTAGCTGCCTGCATCAATGCCAGGGAGACGGCCAAGTTGATATCAGCCAATCCCATGTCCCTGGTCCAGGGCGAGCTGCTGTTCTTGCTGGCAAGTGCTGAGGGGGATGTTACCTCAGCTTCCTATGGGCTGGCCGGCCATCTCCAGTCTTTCCCCTTTATGATCCGTTCCATAGCCGACCTGGGTTTTGAAGACGACCCCGGAATCAACGTGGGAGATATCTTTGCCACCAATGACGCCCTCTATGGCGCTCCCCACAACGCAGATAATTACACCTGGGTGCCGATATTCTACAAAGATGAACTGATTGGCTGGACGGTGGGACTGAACCACATTGTCGATGTGGGAGGCCTCCAGCCTGGGGGCCTAGGTGTGATTTCGCCCAGTGTTTTCACCGATGGATTTACCTACCCACCTACCAAAGTAGGGGCGAATTTCAAGACGCATAAGTGGTGGTACTTACACTGGAAGAGGCGGACGCGGACAGAGGCCTTTAACGTCCTGGACGATAAGATGAGAGTCGCCGGAGCGGTGGCGCTGCATGATAGGATTCTGGAGATTGTAGACGAGTTCGGGATTGACTATTTCAGGAAGGGCCTGCGGGAGATCGTTGAGAGGGAGAGGAGGGTGCTGGTGCAGAGGATCAAGACCCAGGCAGTGCCGGGGATATATCAGTATCTTCACCTCAACATGGTGAAGTATAAGGGTGTGGTAGGCAAGTTGTTTGCCGCCTCAAACAGGAACTGGCTGCTCCACGAGCCTGCAGAACTTCAAGTTCTCCCTGATGGCAGCCTGTTCATAGATGTAGAAGGGTTAACCAGCGAAGGCGACTTTCACTGCAATGCCTACGAGCCTGCAGTGAGAATGCTGACTTCGCTCGGCTGCTGGCCAATGTTCGCCTATACCTCCACCCTGAACTCATCTTTAAAGTATATGACCAAGTGGAACCTGCCCCCGGGAAGTATGTTCAACCCGCAAAACCCCTTTGCGGCCACCGTCATGTCGCTGGCCGAAGTCGGCAAATACATCTTCGTCTTTCACAACGGCCTCAGCATGGCCTATTTTGCCAGAGGCTATCTGGAGGAGTGCTTCCCACAAGACGGCTGTGGCATTGGCTACGGGCTAGCCGGTGTGATGAAGGATGGATTCCGATGGGCTGGCGGCGATATGACCCTTATCACCTGCTGGAGTGAGGGCGGAGCTCCCTTTCAGGACGGCCTTCCTGCCTCAGTCTGCACACCCAATCCGGCCCCAGACCAGGGTGAGGCCGAGCTGGCTGAGTTCATACAGCCCACCAATCTAAACATCGGCAGAAAGCTGGTACGCAACTACTGCGGACATGGTAAGTTCAGGGCTGGGCTGGGGATAGGCATGTGCCAGATGATCACCGATCCAGGGCAAGCTCTAGTTGTCGCCGTTTTTGCTTCCACCAATGGCATGGGCCGGTGTGCCATGGGGATGTCCGGAGGCTATCCGGGAGTGAACGACGTCATTGTCTTCGCCCACGACACCAATTTGAGGGAACTTCTAAAGGAGGGCCAGCCCTATCCCACCGATTTCGGTGAGATAAGGGAATGGCTGAAAGAGGGGAAGCTGAAGGCGGGCAGTGTGGAGGTTTATCAGGGTGCTACACCTAACATCCAGTGCAAGGATGGCGATTTGTTTGCCAGCGCGTCAGGCTGCAGGGGCGGTTGGGGCGATCCCCTGGAAAGACAGTACAGCCTGATTGAAGACGATGTGAAGTACGGCTGGATTACCCCAGATGTGGCCAAGACTGTCTATGGGGCGGTGACTGACGAGAACGGAAAGGTAAAGGTGGCTGAGAGCGACAAGCTGCGGCAACAGGTGCGTAACAGACGGAAGGAGAAGTCGCTTGACGCCAAGGACTGGTGGAGGCAAGAAAGGCAGACGGTGTTAAAGAAGGAGTGGTCTGAAGACGTCTACAGTATGTTTGCCGATTGCTTGAAATGGAAGAAGTTCCGCCATCAGTTCATGGGGATGTGGCAGTTGCCCCAGGACTACCAGTTATAGAAAGGAAGGGGGAAGCATGGAGAAAAGAGACGACCGTGTCACTA
>JABXJZ010000311.1 GCA_013375335.1 Desulfobacterales bacterium | reverse complement strand
TCCCTGGGAAGGGATTCCATTGATAGGGGCCTCAAATCAATGATAATCGGGGGCGTGATCGTTATCCTATTCATGGTCTTTTACTATAGGGTGGCGGGAATCCTCGCCGATCTGGCCCTCTTCTTGAATATCATCTTCATCGCAGCAGGACTGGCAATGCTCGGTGCCACCTTAACGCTTCCCGGCATAGCGGGGATTATCCTGATTATAGGTATGGCCATAGATGCCAATGTGCTTGTGTTTGAGAGGATCCGAGAAGAGCTGAGATTGGGGAAAACCCCGCGGGCGGCCGTTGACAGTGGCTATAGCAAGGCCCTTGTGACTATCCTCGATGCCAACATTACTACCCTGATCGCAGCCTTGGTTCTATTTCAGTTTGGAACAGGGCCGGTGAAGGGGTTTGCTGTGACCCTGAGCATAGGTATCGTTGCCAGCCTTTTCACAGCTGTATTTGTCACGAGGCTAATCTTTGACTATCTTATTATTGAACGGGGTATGAGCAAGATACGCATTTAATGGAAAGACAGGGGCATGGAATTCATAAGGCCGAATATTAACATTGACTTCATCGGTCGTCGGAAGATGGCCCATCTTATGTCGGGCGCCTTGATACTCCTGACCATCCTTCTTCTGATAGTTCGGGGGGGACCCAATTATGGTGTTGATTTTGCGGGCGGTATACTTATCCAGGTAAGGTTCAGTCACCCAATAACGCCAGATGAGATCAGGGCAGCACTGGAGCCGATTGCCCTGGAGGATAGCATTATCCAGGAGTTCGGGGAAAGGGGGGAGTACGAATATCTGATCAGGGTTAATAGGACTGATATCGAGCTGAGCGGTCTATCCGACAGGGCCAAGATGTCTCTGGACAGTGCGTTCGGTGGAGAGAACGTGGAGGTCAGGAGGGTGGAGATGGTAGGACCAAAGGTCGGGGAGGATCTAAGGGAAAAGGCCCTTTTTGCCATCTTTTATGCGCTCCTTTTCATGGTCATATATATATCAGGCAGGTTTGAATACAAGTGGACAATGAGTATCATTATGGCGGCCTCTCTTGCCCTTGGTGTCTATATCATCTCCGCCCTGGGGATGAGTATCATCTGGCTTATTGCTGTTGCCATCCTCATTACCATTGGCCTATGCTGGTCCCTGCGATTGGAATATGCCCTCGGTGCAATTGTTGCCCTCTTTCATGACGTGTGCCTCACAATAGGGGCCTTTGCCCTCACTAACCGGGAAGTAACACTACCCGTTGTAGCAGCGCTCCTGACCATAGTTGGCTATTCCCTGAATGATACGATAGTCGTTTTTGATAGGATCAGGGAAAACCACAGACGCTCCCGAGGCCGCAATTTTGCCGAGGTGATAAATCAGAGTATTAACCAGACCCTCAGTCGGACCCTGCTGACGTCAGCAACGACCCTCATCGTTGTTATCTCCCTTTTTATCTTGGGTGGTGGCGTGATCCATGATTTTGCCTTTGCGCTCGCAGTTGGCATAGCAGTTGGCACTTATTCCTCCATTTACGTGGCAAGTCCAGTCCTCTTAATCTGGGAGGGCCAGTCCTGGGAAGGAGGTGTCGCCAGGGTCAAGAGGCGAGGGAGAGGGGGCTAGTTGTTTAAAGAGGAAACCCCACGCTGGAAAAAGAAACGAAGGATAAGAGCTATCTTCTTATGGGCGTCTCTTGTTTTATGCGTATTTATTTACCTCCTCAGTGGCGGCCTTGGTAGCTCCTATTTCAAGGGAGGGTTACACAGGCTCCTCAATCCAGTTCCCGTCTTTCACTACATAGTATTTGAACACAACGGGATGAGGAAAAGGCTCATCCCAGACCAAACGCTCCAGGCTCATCCCCATGATAGGCTTCGGATTGCAAAGATAGACACATCAGTCTACTTTAACAGGGGAATACGACTCTTCTCTGAGGGCTTTGACGTGAATGCCCTCCAAGAGGAGATTGCAATAGCAAAGCTCCTTCCGCGTGGGGATATCTTTCGCCGCTATACCTACACGATAAAGGTCAAGCATGGGTATGAATGTATTGGCCAGGTAGATCTCGTAATCTTTCCTACAGTAGAGGATTGGTTGGAGAGGGCAAACAGGGTAATAGACCCTGAGAAGAGGTTGGCGTTCTTGAATATGGCCGTTCAAGAGGAGGGAGATGATCTTCGGCTCAAGATGAGACTAGCAGATGAATACCTAGCCCTTGAGAAGTGGAGGGAGGGGGCCCGTATCATCGAGGATATAGTCAAACAGAGACAGGATTTGACTCTCTTAGGAAAACTTGTGGATGCCTATGAACGCCTTCACCAATACAACGAGGTCATCGCTACTTTAAGGAAAATCCTTGTAAGGACACCCGATGATCTGGAGACCAGGCTTCGGCTCGCAGGGCTCCTCGAGAAACAGGGCAGGTTAAGGGAGGCCGTAAGCGAATATGCCATCATCCTTCCGAGCTTATCCGAGGATGAAAGGATACTCTGCATGAAGAACATGGGGTATCTCCTATTTCAGGATGGCCGGAAGAAAGAGGCCCTCAAATGGTATCTTAAGGCAGCCAAATATGAC
>JABXJZ010000054.1 GCA_013375335.1 Desulfobacterales bacterium | reverse complement strand
GATATAGGGAGTGTTGGAGGTCACCTTAAGCCAAGCCGTCAATTGCTCGAAGGGGCTCGAGCATTTGTCGATAATAATGGCAGGGGCCTGGTAGATGATTTTTATGTTAGTCACACCGGTGATGATATAGCCTTGCTGTTTGTCCATCAAAAGGGGCCGGGAAATGAGGATGTTCACAAACTGGCCTGGGATGCCTTTATAGATGGAACCAAGGTGGCTAAAGAACAAGGGCTATATGGGGCCGGCCAAGACCTCCTCAAGGATGCCTTCTCTGGAACTGTAGTAGGCATGGGCCCTGCTGTTGCGGAGATGGAGATCGATGAGCGACCCAGTGAGCCTTTTCTCTTCTTTGCTGCAGACAAAACCGATCCAGGTGCTTATAATTTACCCGCGTTTCTTGCCTTTGCTGACCCTATGTTTTGTCCCGGCCTTATGTTAAGCCCAAAGATGGGGAAGGGTTTCAAGTTCAATATTATGGATGTTGAATATACCGAAGGGGAGAGGCTCATAGAATTGAATGCCCCAGAGGATATGTACGATATTGCCTCCCTTTTGCGGGACAACGAGAGGTTTGTGATCGAGAAGGTCTATTCCCGGGAGACCGGAGAGATAGCTGCTTCGGTAAGTACCTCACGTCTCCGCAACATAGCGGGAAAGTATGTAGGTAAGGATGACCCCGTGATGCTCGTAAGGGTGCAGGGGAGCTTTCCTGCTACAGGCGAGATCCTTGCTCCCTATACCATTGGCCACTATGTTGCTGGCTTTATGAGGGGAAGCCATACAGGACCGCTTATGCCTGTTACGGTCAACTCCCCGGTTTCTTACTTTGATGGTCCCCCGCTGGTCTCATGCCATGCCTTTTGTGTCCATGAGTGCAAGCTCAGCGAGCCAGTGGATGTCTTTGATCACCCATTCTGGGATTATGTGAGGGAGAAGGTTGCAGGGAAGGCCATTGAGATGAGAGAACAGGGATTTTCAGGGGCTGCCATGCTTCCTTACAGTGAATTGGAGTATGGGGGAATTGTAGAGAGGATGGAGAAGTTGGACAAACTCTTCAAGATTAGGACCTAACGAAGATGTGGACACCATTTAGAGAGGATCAGCATGGTAAGATGTGCCTTTTGCAACCGAGAGATAGAATTTGAGGGCAGAGTGTCCCGCAGTGATACCTGTCCCCATTGCGGTCGCGATCTCCACTGTTGCCTGCAGTGCAAATTCTATGACCCTGGTTCATATAATGAGTGTAAGGAGGTAGTGGCTGAGAGGGTCGTCGACAAGGAAAAGGAGAACTTTTGCGACTATTTTATCTTAAAGGGGGCAGAGGAGAGTAGGTCCGAAAGAACGGCAGCAACAAAACAGGCCCTAGAGGACCTCTTTAAGAAAAAATAGGATCAAATCAATGAACTGAGGCTTCATCTGTCTTTTTTCACAGGAACTGCCACCACAAATCAATTATCGCCTTTGCTGCCAACTCTTTCCCATCCTTAACTTCATAATCCTCAGATGTAGATACGGTTTCAACGTCCCTGATATCCGTTTCGTACACTCTGCTCTAGTACGCAGGGGTCTTGAATTAACCTTGATTCAGGATAACGGATGATCTAAGATGGCGTAAAATTTTCGGGGGGAAGATAAGCATTGGATAATCTCATTAGGATATTACGTTCCTTCGGTGAAGGCGAAGAGGACAAGACGTTTACAGACAGCTTTGTAGATCTTCTTAAGAACAGGGTGATGACTAATGTCGAGAGGATGTACGAAGTTGGCCTCAAATTCCAAAATAATCGGGTTATTTTCCCACCTCCGTGGGACTCTATCTATGCCGGTTTAAAAGAAATAGGTTTCTTTAAACGCTTTATTCCCGTTGACTACGGTGGAAGCGGTGCGAGCGAAGAAAGTATCTATTTTATTATGGAACTCCTGGGGTACACATGCCCCAGCCTTGGAATTATCTTCGTGGCGCATGGACGCGCAGTGGATGTTATCCTTGCTGGAAGGGATGAGGCGTTGAAAGATAAACTCCTTAGGAGATTGGGGGATGGAGACTTTGGGGCTATTGCCATGACCGAGGAGAGGGCAGGTACTGATGTGAGCGCTGTTGAATTCTCCGCAACACGAAAGGGGGATTATTACGTGTTTAACGGCGAGAAGATCTTTATATCTAATGCGGGCCTCGCTGGTGTCTACACAATCCTCGTCAACACGAAGGGAAAGAAAGGGGCCAGGTCCCTGAGCGTCTTTGCAGTTGAGGATGAAATAGATGGATTCAGGGTAGACCTTTTACCTGAAAAAGATGGGTTGAAGATCCTTCCCACAGGGAAGATCATCTATGAGAATTGTCTTATTCCGAGGGAAAATTTGATTGGAGATGAGGGCAAGGGACTGCTTCTAGCCCTCGATGCGATAGACAGGGGCAGGATACTGCTGGCTGGGATAGCCTGTGGTATTGCCTGCCGGATCTTGGATGAAATATTCGAATACTCCCGAAAGAGGATCCAATTCGATCATCCTCTTACCAGCAGTCAGGATATCAGCTTCAAGATGGCTGATATGTATACCCAAATCAATGCCGCACGGGGGTTGTGCTTTCACGCCTTAAAGCAGGTCCATAGCCCATATTACAGAAGTGCTTCGTCCCAGGCAAAGCTTTTTGCCACTCAGATGGTGATGTCTGTGGCCCAAGTGGGGCTGATGATCATGGGAGGGAGGGGATATTTTAGGAACAATATCATTAGCATGCTCAGTGGGGATGCGAGGGGAATGGAGTATCTGGAAGGGACTTCAAGCATTCAGAAGATGATCATCTCAAGGGAGCTCTTCAAGAGCTATACGTGAGGCCAAAGATCTTCTTGAGAAGGGATTTATGTAAATTGTACTAAAATTTGCGAGGTTTTGTGTGCTCAACACCAAAGTGGGAGTTTCGGTTATGAGATGTCTGAGATGGTTTGGCGTAGCCATTGTCTTTTGCCTGGTTGTCATTCTAGGGAATCCTTTGACGGGCCAGGCATATGAGGATACTCAGTGCTTTAAGTGTCACACCAGTGCCAAGCAATTAATAGAGATAACCAGGGAGATCGCTAAAACCAGACCGGCGGCCAAATCTGAAGAGATAGAAGGTGAGGGGTGAGGCGGCGTAGCCGTGGAGCCGTTGGCCCCACACGAGAAGATCTTTGTTGACAGTGAGATCCTGGACGATGAGAACCACGGGGAGATAGCATGCCATGAGTGTCATGGTGGTAATCCCGATGACCCCAATTGGAAGACTGCCCACGAGGGCGTTGTGAAAGATCCTACCTATCCTGATGCCACCGCAGCCTGTGGGGATTGCCACGATGAGATCAATGAGAATTACCAGAACAGTCTTCATGTCACCCTAAAGCCCTATAGATTGACAATCGACAAAAGAGCCAGCACCAATCCGGTCATCCGCGACACAGTGGAACGCGCAATGGACAACCATTGTTATTACTGTCACAGCAGTTGTGGACAGTGTCACATCAGCAGGCCGAACTTCGTAGATGGTGGATTTTTGGATGGGCACCTGTTTATGAGGAAACCCCCCGTGCAAGAAGTCTGTACTGCGTGCCACGGGAGTCGCATACAGAAAGAATATTTTGGTGAGCATGGAGGGCTTCGGCCTGACGTACATCGGGAAAAGTATATGAAATGCGAAAAATGCCACAGCGGCGAGGAGATGCATGGGGACGGGAAGGAGTACGCAAACAGGTACGAGGTGGAAAACGGCCCGAAGTGCGTCGATTGCCACAAGGGGATCTATGAAAGAGATGCAAAGAACGTGATAACCCATAGGATTCATAAGGACGAGGTGAGCTGCCATGTGTGCCATTCCCAGCCGTATAACAATTGCTCCTCGTGTCATGTGGGAAAAGATAGAAATGATCTCCCCTTTTATAAAACAAAGGCCTCCTGGTTCGATTTTAAGATTGGGCTTAATCCATTGAAATCAGAGACAAGACCTGAGAAATTTGTAACTTTGAGGCATAACCCTGTTAATAGGGAAATATTTGACTTTTACGTAAAGGACGGCCTAAGCGGCTTTGACAACGTGCCTACATGGAAGCTGGCAACGCCCCATAATATCAGAAGAAAAACGGCACAGAATTCGAGCTGCAATGCTTGCCACGGAAATGAATCCCTTTTCTTGTTGAAGAAGGACGTAGAGGATAAAGAAAGAGAGGCAAACAAGGGTATTATAGTTCCTGCTAAATTGATTCCAAGCACACAGAAATGGCAGCCAAAATAGCAAAGATCCCTGCCCTTCCGAGCGGGGCATCCTGGCGTTTTCAGTGAAAATTAACAACAGGGAGGAGGTCTCATGAAGAGAAACAATTTGATTCTTTCAGTTGCCATTATGCTCTGCGCTGCCTTTGCCTTTAATGCGCCCGTGGCATTGGCCAAGGAAATGACAGCCGATGATTTCAAGAAGGAGGCGCTCAAGCATATTACTACAATCACTGTATCTGAGGCTAAGGCATTGCTCGATAAAGGCGGATTTACATTTCTCGATGTCCGGACGGAAAAGGAGTTTAAGAAGGGACATATACCCGGGGCTGTTAATCTTCCCAGGGGTAAACTTGAGTTTAGGATTGACAAAAAGATCCCTGATAAGAATACATCAATTGTTGTGTATTGCAAAACGGGTGGTAGGTCTGCGCTTGCAACCTATACCCTTGTCAAGATGGGCTATAAAAATCTGAAAAACATGGATGGTGGCTGGAAGGCCTGGACAAAGGCAGGCTACCCGGTCGAGTAAGAGAACCAGTAATAATTGGCTCTCTATCACCTTGTAGTTAGACATAGTGGTCAAGGAGCGGGAATTCAATATCAATCACTGTTAAGTTGAGAGGTCAGGGATCACACTTGGTCTGTGGTTCGTGCAAACCACGATGTGATCCCTTGTTTTACCGTTTTATAACCCGCTCAAAGAAGGCGGGAGAATTTCGGGAACATTGCCTTAGAAGGGAAGGAGAGAGGAGGTGTCGGTCGTATCGATCGTCAGGCTTGGAAATGATGACGTGGAAAGTGCCGTCAGAAAAGCCGTTGCATTGAGTCAGGCTTTTGACTCGGCGGAATGGGGAAGCTCAACGATTCTCATCAAGCCCAATGTGGTAAAGCCTGTGAGATCGGGTTCGGGAATAGTGACCGACGCACGTCTTATCGAGGCGGTAACTAAAATGGTCTTAGAGAGAAATCCGAGGAGTGTCGTAATCGGAGAAGGCTCCTCAGTAGGATATGATTTTCCAGATCGCATGGACTCCATGGACTCTATGGAAGTAGCTGGTGTCCTGGAGGTTGCTCGGAGATGTGGCGTGGAGGTTGTTGACCTCAATCGTGATGAGCAAGTTGAGGTGAAGGTGCCCGATGCTTTTGTGATGGATACTTTTGCGGTTGCTAAGACAACGTGGGAAGCAGATGTAATCATCTCCATGCCCATTATCAAAACGCACCCGCGCACGGGAATCACCTGTGGGCTCAAGAACATGAAAGGTGTGTTGCCCGGTGAAGAGAAAAAGCGGACTCATCGACGTGGATTAGATAGAGCGATCGTTGATCTAAACCGCGTGGTAAGGCCAAGAATTACCATAGTCGATGGGATTGTGGGGGCACAGGGCACCAACACTGATGAAGCGGATCGAGTGCCTTTGGATTTGATTGTTGCTGGAAATGATGTGGTGGCCGTGGACGCAGTGTGTGCCTCTGTCGCGGGATTTGACGCTAGAGAGATCCTGCATGTGCAGCTGGCAGCCGAGGCAAGGCTTGGCACTGCTGACCTGAATCTCATCGAAGTCCGGGGTGAGCAAATTGAAGCCGTCAGACATCCATTCATCCCATATCTGCAGGCCGCACAGCACCTATACGGTGGGGCAAACATTATTGAGAAGGACGCCTGCACCGGATGCATGGGGGAACTGGTTAGTACCTTTGTGTACCTGAAAAGAGCGGGATTCAGTGATAAACTGGCAAATTTGACATTAATCATGGGAAATCCCGGCAAGGTTCCTTCCTTATGTGAAGCCCCTGTTGTGGTTGGTCGGTGCGCTCAGGAATATCGGCATTTGGGTGTTTTCGTGCCAGGATGCCCGCCACACGGTACAAAGATTACCGATGGGGTGTGCGAGGCGTTGAGGATAGATCAAGAGACCGTGCACCGCTCCATTGTCGAATTGCATAGCCTTTAAGGGATTGACCATATTTGAGTCACCTATCGGGATCAATGTGTCTCCCTCGTGCTGCGAATACCTAAGCTTTGATTACCTACGTCGAATGGCTCTCATGCCGTAAGGGGTCGATACCAGTGTTAAAGAAGACCTTCTCCTTTTTTGATAGGATACTAGATAGGATTTTCTCGGTAATAGGGGCAGTTGCCTTTTCACAGATTCCCGAGTTTATCCAGCAGTATATCCAGCGATTAGGTGGACATGTTGACGAAGCACAATATCAGGTTGAGTTAATAAGAAAGGCGGCCCAATCATCAGGTCACACATTGAGTAACTACATCGAGCTATTCATCCCCCATACAGACCCAAGCGTAGTACAGCAGGGACAGCTGATTCAAAGAACGATTGAGAGGGCGAGGGAATTAGCGGAGGCCCTACAGGCTATCAAAGAGGCCTCTGTTTTTACGAGGCCTTTTGTCCTCTTAGCAAACATCAAATATCCCATTGCAAAGGCCACCTTAGAGGATTTTCAACCCGCTCTGCCTCTAAGCATAGAAAGCCTAATTTATGCCTTTATCGGTCTTTTCCTTGCTTTGGCCTTTTACCAGTTCGTTCTGAAGCTTCCAATCAGGCTTCTCGAAAGAAAAAGGGCACCTGTAGCGGCTGTCACAGGAGACGCTACTAAATCTTGAATCAAATGTGCCCAATGGGAAGTCTCTTTAGCAAATGCGCGGTAAAAGCTCGCCACTTAACGGTTCGAGAAGTCTGTGACCTCCTATCCCGGTTTTGAGAAGGATCTTTCCGGGGTTCTCTTCCACAATCCTGCCGATTATCGCTGCCTCCCTGCCCAGAGGGTTTTCCCTCATCGCCTCGAGGACTTTTTCCGCTTCGCTTTGAGGGACAAGGGCAACGAGCTTTCCTTCATTGGCGAGATAGTAAGGGTCAAATCCGAGCAGGTCACAAACCCCTCTTACCTCTTCCCTCACCTTTACCTTTTCCTCCTCTATGACAATGCCCACCCTTGAGGCATTTGCGACCTCCCAGAGGACAGTCGCAAGACCTCCCCTGGTTGGGTCCCTGAGGACGTGGATCTTGGTGCTGGCATCGAGCATCTCCTTAACCAGACCATGTAATGATGCACAGTCACTTCGCAAATCCGTCTGGAACTGAAACCCCTCCCGTTGGGAAAGGACGGCAGTACTGTGGTCCCCAATGGTCCCGCTCAATAGGACAAGGTCCCCGACTTGCCCGTTTCTTCCTGAGATATCCACCCCTCCTCGGATGTACCCTATTCCGGTGGTATTGATGAAGAGCTGATCGGCTTCACCCTTCTCCACCACCTTGGTATCGCCGGTCACAATCTTTACCCCGGTCTGCCTTGCAGCCAGAGTTATGGAATCCACGATGTCCCGGAGAGTGTCTAGGGAGAAGCCCTCTTCAATAATGAAGGAGATGCTGATGTACTTAGCAGAGGCCCCTGCCATGGCCAGGTCGTTAACTGTGCCATAGATGGCGAGCTTTCCGATATCTCCTCCCGGAAAAAACAGCGGCTTTACCGTATATGAGTCGGTAGAGAAGGCGAGTCGTCCTTCAACTGGATCTAACCGGGCAGAGTCGTCGAGTTCGCTAAGGGCAGGGTTTTCAAATGCCGAGAGGAAAAACCCTTTTATCAATTCATAGGAAAGCTTTCCCCCACTACCGTGAGCCAGAAGTATCTTTTCCCTGCCCATCCTTACTTACTCCTGGGGTTATACTTATAATAGGCTGCACAGGTACCTTCACTGGAGACCATACAGGGACCCACAGGATCTTCCGGGTTACACCTCTCTCCAAAGAGCTTACATTCAAACGGTTCTTTTATCCCCCTCAGGATCTCCCCGCAGATGCAGCCTTGGGGTTCACGGCTGTCTTCTATCTGAAGCTCGAGGTTCTTCAGGGCATCAAACCTCTCATATTTCCCCCGCAGCTTAAGACCACTACCCGGGATCATACCCAGGCCTCGCCAATGTGCATCACAGACCTCGAACA
>JABXJZ010000310.1 GCA_013375335.1 Desulfobacterales bacterium | reverse complement strand
AGAGGGTTATATGCGATGCGATTATATCCCTGTTTTCAGACAACTCCACAAGGTCTAAAGCTTCCAATGCCCTTTTCCGAGCCTCCTTACCCTGATGCTTTCGACCATATACAGCACCCACCATCACATTTTCTAATACTGTCATCTTCAGGAAGGCCTTAACAAGCTGAAAGGTCCTTGAGATTCCCATGTGGCATATTTTGTGGGGAGCGAAACCGGTAATTTTCTGCCCCCGCAGGTAAACATCACCACGATCTGGTTTGTAGATCGAGGTAATGACATTGAACAATGTCGTTTTGCCCGCGCCATTAGGGCCGATAAGCCCCACGATTTCGTCCTGCCCCAGGCTCAGGTCTACGTCTACCAGGACCTGCAGCCCACCAAAGCTCTTGCAAATCCTCTCCAACCTAAGCACAGCGCTATCCCTCTCCATTTCTTGAGTCCTTCTCTTACACTATCAAGGTATCAAGGTGGTTTATAAGAATCCTCTTGGGGGGCCGAATTGCAGAGTATAAGAAAACTGTGGTTTATGTCAAATATCCTTGAATTTCTTGGGGGAGTAGACCAAATGAGCCTTCTCGTGCTTTCCATATGACGGGGAATCAAAAAGAGGAGGGCCCAAAGTGCTCCTATAGATTACCCTCCAGCCATTAATGGGAGTATATGGATAATATCACCCTCATTCAAGGCTGTCTCTCCATCCGCAGTTCTGCCATTAAGAAGCACTATTATGCGTATTTCTTTGGGTAGATTTAATTTCTCCAATACCTGACCTATAGTTGTCTTTTCCGGCACATCCCATTCTTCATCTTGGGCGAACTTATCAGGGGCAGGCAAGTAATAACGGAGGTAGGCATAGGTTTTCACTCGTATAATCATTTTCAACTTTGACTTCGGATATAGAAGTTAGGCGAATGGTCGTAAGTGATTACTTACAGGCCAAAACTGCTCTTTTCACCAAAGTCTTGCCGATTTGAACAATGTATCGGTTATGTTCCAACGGTTTCGCTTCAGACATTGCGGAAATACCTGCGACTTCAGCAGTCGTTTCATCTATTGCTTTTCCTGCTATAGTCTCCTCAGCCCTAACCGCTCGGTAAGGTTTGACAAAAACTGCATTGAGACATATTCGAGCAGCACTCACCTTGCCCGCTGAACTTGTTATCATCGCCGCACAATTGACAATGGGAAAGTCTATTGATTTTCTGATGGCAAATTTAAGGAAAGCACTCCTTGTGCCATTGGATGGTTCTGGAACATGAATCTCCCTTACAATCTCGTCCGCATCCAAGACAGTTGTCTTGAGTACATCCACTTGGAAAAAATCCTCGGTGTTTATCATTCGCTGCGAGGTCATTATTTTAGCATTCAGGGCTATCAAGGCTGGTGCCGTGTCACTTGGGTGAACTGCATAGCAGCCCCCTTCCACACTACCCCCAAATATGGAATGGTATCTGTTGTCCCCATCAATTGCGTAGCATCTCCCGCCCCCTTTTCTGAGGCAAGGGAACCTATTATTAGGATTTCTATAGTACCAGCACCTTATATCCTGGCAGATATTGCCACCAATGGTGCCCATTTCCCTTAGGTGTGGAGATCCTGTCCTATTGGCCGCTTGTGCCAATGCCGTATACTTGCTTTTGATCATTGGCTCCTTTCCGATGTCTTCGAGCCTGGTCAAGGCTCCAATCCTCAACATCCCCCTTTCCTTTTTAATAAAATCAAGACCCGGAATAGTCTTTATATCTATGATGGCCTCGGGATATCTGGGGAGTATCTCATCTTTCATCTTGCCTAAGAGATCTGTTCCGCCGGCGATGATATTCGCCCTATCCCCATACCTTCTGAGGGCTGAAACTGCTTCCTCAATTGTCCGGGCACTGATATGGGTGAACCTTCTCATTCTAGTCCTCCCTAAGCTTTACCGAGGGCTTTCAGGACCTTATCAGGCGTAATCGGAAAATCATCGATCCAAACGCCTATTGCATTATAAACCGCGGGTCCGATGAGTGCTGGAACAACAGTGGCTATATCTTCGCCAATTCCAACTACGCCATAAGGACCATAACCCATACCCGTTTCGACAAGAATGGTTTCGATGGATCCAATATCAAGGATAGTGGATATTTTGTAATCGATAAGATTGCCATTAAGCATAACACCCGTTACAGGGTCATGAATAACCTCCTCGCTCCTCCCTCTACCCACTGCCATATAGGTGCCACCGTATTGCTGCCCTTCACAACCTTCCCAGCTTATCACCTTTCCCACATCGTTCACGTTCACTACCTTAATTATTTCGATCTCCCCTGTCTCAATGTCCACCTCTACTTCCATGAAATGAGCCTGTCTGCAGAGACGCGGTCGTGTGCTTGAGTAAGCCCCCTGTTGGACTTGCCATCCGTAGGCAAAGAGTGGTTCTGTAAAATGACTCCTCTGAGCCCCTCTCCCCATCTCAGGTTGGTAAGACATTGGTCCCTCTACCCCAGAAGGCCCAACAAATTCTGCAATGGTCATCCGAATTGATGGGTCTCTCTTAGCACAGATGACGCTATCTTTAATATCCAAATCCTCGGG
>JABXJZ010000309.1 GCA_013375335.1 Desulfobacterales bacterium | reverse complement strand
CACTCCATAATCCTCCACCACTTGTTATTCTTGTCAAAGACCGGTTCATAGCCCGATAGATCCTCAAGGAAGGGTTCAGCCCAAGAGGTCTCCTCCGATCTGAAGGAAAGGTTCGCGCCGAGGAAGGAAGTAAAAGAATCCGGACCAATGTTAGGTAAGTACCACGGGATCGCGTCGCCAAGGAAGAGGGTATTCTCAAAGTACAACTCCATCTTCTTCAAGACGTAGTCTACGCTTGTCCACCGCTCTTCCATGCCCCCCAACACAGGGAAATCTATGCTCTCCAGTCTCTTCCTTGGGGCCGTAATGAAAATGAGAGGTCTGTCCAGAACGTCCCCATCCCAGAAGGCATCAAACCGCTGCTTTATCGTCTCGAAATCTACGTCCTCTACGTACGACCTCACCCTTCGACACCGATTAGACAGATCGATTACCAAGCTATTAAATTCTTTAGTCCACACTTTCTGGATTCATTACCCAGGGACTTGTGGGATCTTCTCATGAAACGCTTTCATTCTTCGCTCAGCGCTTTCGCTCTCGACGTGTAATGTTGTCCAGCTGGACAATCTCCCAGGTAAGTCTTGAATACCATGAAAGATGTTTTAACCGAGTAAGGCAGATTAACTGCGAAGGTGAAGATTGTGAAGGCAGTCGATGCCATAGCCGAGATTCTGAAGCAAGAAGGCACAAAGTTTGTGAGCTGTTTCCCACCGAACGCCCTCATAAACGCCTCAGCAGATGCAGGCATAAGGACGATACTTGCCAGGCAGGAGCGGGTCGCCGTGAACATTGCAGACGGTTACACAAGGGTGAGCACTCAGCCAGGAGTTGCCCTGGTCGCAGGGGGAGTGGGAATTGAGAATGCTTTCCCAGGGCTTTCCCAAGCCTTTGCGGACCTGGTACCGATGCTTCTATTCACAGACCAATCTTCCAGGCGCAAGATTGGCTCGAGGCCAACCCAAGACTTCGATGCTCTGTTTACCCTACACAAGGTCACTAAGTGGGTTGAGAGAATTAACCTTGCCGACCGAGTCCCTGAGCTCATGAGGAGGGCTTACACATATCTCAGGTCAGGGCGTCCCTCGCCCGTCGTCCTCGAGTTGCCAAGAGACGTTGCGAACGAGGAGTTTGATGATGACCTGTTCGATTACAAGCCTGTTAAGGGCTGGAAGACTGCAGGCGATCCGCACGACATCAAGGTCGCGGTCAGAGCTCTACTATCAGCTAGGAACCCTCTCATATACGCAGGTGAAGGAGTCTTCTACGCTCAAGCATGGAATGAACTGAAGGAGTTCGCAGAACTCATCCAAGCACCAGTGATGACCACTCTAAAGGGGAAGAGCGTCTTTCCCGAGGATCATCCTCTCTCTGTTCGGAACGGCGGCAGATCTGGTGGAAAGCCTGCAGCTCATTTCCTGCGAAAGGCTGACTTGGTCTTCGCGATAGGAGCAAGCCTCACGACGAGTCTATCGAACGCCGTTATCGGAGCTCCGATCCCGAAGGGTAAGATCATAATCCAATCAACGGTCGATGAGCAGGACATCAACAAAGACTATAGTGTTGACTTGGCCATCATAGGCGATGCCAAACTCGTCTTGAGGCAGATGATAGAGGAGGCTCAAAAGAACAGGGCAAGTCGACCGAGCCAAAAGCGAGACGACCTAATAGAAGAGATCAAATCCGTGAAGGAAGAGTGGCTGGAGGAGTGGATGCCAAAACTAACATCCAGTGAAGTTCCGATCAATCCCTACCGCGTCGTGTGGGATCTGATGCACACCGTCGACAGGCACAACACCATTGTGACGCACGACTCCGGATGCCCACGGGATCACATGGCAGCCTTCTATGAGGCGACAATCCCAAGAGGCTACCTTGGTTGGGGGCACCATAGTACGCTTGGATACTCATTAGGAGGGTCAATCGGAGCCAAACTGGCAGAACCAGACAAGACGGTTGTGAACGTAATGGGTGACGGTGCCTTCGGCATGGTTGGGATGGATTTCGAGACCGCCGTTAGAGAGAAGATACCGATACTCACGATTGTCCTGAACAACTACGGCCTGGGCACATACTTCAAGGCAACCCCCTCGACATCCAAGCTCTCCGGTGACTACGCCAAGATAGGAGAGGCACTTGGAGGCTACAGTGAGAGAATCGAAGAGCCGGACGAGATAGCGCCAGCGATAAAAAGGGCAGAGAAGTCTTTGAGAGCTGGCAGGGCAGCGCTCCTTGAGATAATGACAAAGGTTGAGTTGGACTTCCAGACCAGATACTGGACCGACATGTAGCTAGCGCAGGTACAGGCGATCGTTAACTCATTGATGCTCTTCTGTGAGTGTCTGTGAGCACTCAGATGCGGATGGGAATCCCAGAAGACTAGAAGTTTCAGACGTCGATTGAGGCCACTTTCTCGTCGTAGAGGTATTGTTGGCTTTCGCTGTTATAGCCTATGGCGACGACCCTTACTGTTACCGTGTCTAGATCCTCGGGGTAACTGAGAGGCAGCTGGAAAGTCTCAGTTCTCCACTTATGTAACCCCTATCCGTGGCAAAGTAGCAGTGGCCCGTATCCTGCTCTCCCTGT
>JABXJZ010000308.1 GCA_013375335.1 Desulfobacterales bacterium | reverse complement strand
CAACAGTTGCACGGCAATCCAATAGGACCATTCGTACCTCGCTTGAGGGTAGCTTCACCTGTGCGTACTTCCCTTCCTTAGCCATCAATTGGGCATATCCTCCTGCACTTCTTACGAGCTGTCCACCATGGCCGGCATGTAGCTCTATGTTGTGGATATGGGTACCAACGGGAATATCCCTTAAACGCAAAGCATTCCCTGCCTTGATCTCCACATTCGGTCCTGATTCCACCCTATCCCCAACATGGAGTTTCTCTGGTGCCAATATATAGGACTTCTCCCCATCCAAATAGTGAAGGAGGGCAATCCTCGCCGACCTATTAGGGTCGTATTCTATGGAGGCTACCGTAGCCGGAATATTGTCCTTGCTCCTTTTAAGATCGATGACCCTATATCTCCTCTTGTGTCCTCCTCCCCTATGCCTGACGGTTATCCGGCCGGTAGAGCTCCTGCCGCCAAACCCCTTTCTTGGCTTCAATAGACTCTTTTCCGGCCTACTGCTTGTAATCTCCTCAAAAGCTGATACCGTATGAAACCGCCTTCCAGGCGAGGTTGGATTATTCTTTTTGAGTGCCATATGGCAGCCCTTTTAGATACCCTCCAAAAACTCTATATTCTCCCCTGGAGCAAGCCTCACGATCGCCTTCTTCCAGTCTGCCTTTCTCCCCACGTTCCTCCCCACTCTGCGCTCCTTGCCCTTGACATTCATCACCCTTACGCTTACGACCTTAACCTTAAATATGCTCTCAATGGCATTCCTCACCAATATCTTATTGGCACGTCTGTCCACCTCGAATGCAAGTTGATTCGCTTGTTCTTTTTGTTTCGTACCCTTCTCTGTTACCAGAGGTCTTTTTATTATCTGATAAACATCCATTACTGAACTAGGGCCTCCTCGACTATCCCCAAAGCAGGTCCAACAAACAAGAGATATTCATGCGTCAGAACATCGTATACATTTAGTCCTTCAGCCCTTAAGAGCTTAACGTTTCTAACATTTCTGGAAGATTTCTCGAGGTTCTCATCCGGCTTATCCGTAACGATGAGAACGTTGTCTACCTCAAAGTTCTTCAAGACTTCCAAGAATACCTTGGTTTTTATCTCCTCAAGACGGAATTCATCAACTATGATGAGTTGACGCGCCTTGAATTTATCCGCTAAAGCCATTCGCAACGCCGCCTTCTTTACCTTCCTATTGACCTTAAATGAATAATCCCTCGGTATAGGCCCAAATGCTACGCCACCACCCCTTCTCAAAGGTGAAGATGCCGCTCCTACCCTGGCCCTGCCCGTCCCTTTCTGCCGCCATAGTTTTCTGCCGCTTGCCGTTACTTTCGATCTTTTCTTGGTTGAGGCACTACCACTCCGAGAACTGGCCAACTGGCCCATTACTACCTGGTGAAGTATATCTCCTCTAACAGGAACACTGAAGATCTCATCCCTCAGCTCCCGTTCGGAAATCTTCTCACCTTTTGCATTATGTACGTCTATGACGGCCATAAACGTAGCGTCCTCAATGCTCCGTCATGAAAAATGCCCCGCTGTGTGCGGGGCAGGCGGACTAGTCGTTTCCCTTCACCTCTAGAAAGCTCCCTCTGCTACCGGGAACAGGACCTTTTACCAGAATCAAGTTCTTTTCCTTGACGACATCAACTACCCGCAAATTCTTAACTGTCACCCTTTGATTTCCCATCCTGCCAGGAAGCTTCTTCCCCTTCATTACCCTACTTGGGGTTGCGCTCGCACCAACTGAACCTGGAACCTTGTGTGAGCGACATCCGTGACTTGTATCTCCTCCGCTAAAACCCCATCTCTTAACCACCCCGGTAAAGCCCCTTCCCTTACTAATACCTCTTACGTTTACCAGATCTCCAACATTAAATATCTCTGCGGTTATCTCCTGTCCAAGTTCAAATGAATCGAGGTCGTCTACTTTTAGCTCCCGCAAAAAGGCAAATCCACCTTTTCCTGATGCCCTAAAATGACCCGAGAGTGGCTTATTGAGTCGCTTGTCCCTTTTCGGCCGAAAGCCCATCTGAATCGCGTTATATCCCTCCCTTTCCGCCCTCTTAATCTGAATTATATAACACGGGCCAACCTCCAGCACTGAGGCAGGGATGCTTTTCCCATTCTCACGAAAGACACGGGTCATACCGACCTTCTTTCCCAAAATACCCTTGACCACCTTGCCCTCTTCCCCTAAAGCTTAATCTCCACATCGACGCCAGCAGCAAGATCCAATTTCATAAGGGCATCCACTGTCTGCTGGGTTGGTTCCAAGATATCTATTACCCTCTTGTGGGTCCTTATCTCAAACTGCTCTCTCGATTTCTTATCGACGTGAGGCGACCTCAAAACGCAGTATTTACTAATCTCCGTTGGAAGCGGTATCGGGCCGGCAATCTTTGCCCCCGTTCCCCTGGCCGTATCCACAATCTCGGAGACAGATTGATCTAAGAGCTTATGATCATAAGCCTTTAACCGTATCCGGATCTTCTGACTACCCATGAGGTCTTCCGCTCCTTACTCTACGATACCGCTGATTACTCCTGCACCAACCGTCTTACCACCTTCCCGGATAGCAAAGCGCAGTT
>JABXJZ010000307.1 GCA_013375335.1 Desulfobacterales bacterium | reverse complement strand
CCAGGGGGTTGAGGATGCGCTTGTTCTTGTCCAGGTTCAGTTCAGTGTGGCGGTACAGGCTGGAATCGTCAACCTCCACCTTGGAGTCCAGTGCCAGGTATCTTCCCTCTGAGGTGCGTATCAGCGGGTTGATCTCAGCGATAAGGGCATCATTGCTGCGGAATACCTTGTACAGTCTGGTCAGCGTTTCGGCAACGTTGACCAGGTCTCTGCCGCTCAAACCGACATTATGGGCCATTTGCTTGGCTTCATAGAGGGAGAGGCCGGTGGTAATGGGGACGTTCTGGGAGGCCACCCACTCCGGATGGTCCCTGGCAACCTCGTTAACGGAAACGCCGCCGGCGGCGCTGAGGATAGCTACCGGAGTCCCCTGGTAATCATCTATGGTGACCCCGAGGTAGAATTCCTGCACCGCGGTTACCCTGCGGGCGACCATGACGCAGGGAATCTCCAGCCCACCGATAGTCGTGCCCAGGATACGCTGGGTAATTTCTTCTACTTTTTCCGGGGTTTCGGCGGTCTGAACGCCTCCGGCGAGATAACGCCCACCCGTCAGCACCTGGGCTTTTACAACGACAGCAAGGCCAATCTCCTCAGCCTTTTCCCTCGCCTCAGCGGGAGTGCTGGCAATGGCATAATCAGGGCCGTTAATGCCCTCCTTACGGAATAGCTCTGTTCCTTCGAATTCATATAGTTTCATAAGCGTAATAACATACTATAATTCGTTTATTGAGGTCAAGATTTTACAAAAAACCGGAATTAATAATAAATTAGAGACTAGGAAATCGTATAGTAATTTAGAAGAAAAGTGAGGAAGGAGCTATCAAATGGCAGTTAAGACAGCTCAACAGTATTTGGATTCATTGAAAGACCAGCGCCCGGTGGTGCATATCCTGGGAGAGAAGGTATAGAATGTCTAGAGCATCCTCTCATCGGGCATATGCTGAATTCGGTAGCGCAGACCTATGAACTGGCAAACGACCCTGAAGGGAAGCAGTATCTGGTCACCGATTCCGAGCTTATCGGGGAGGAGGTCAGCCGCTTCGTCAAATTTTACATGAGCCCGGAAGACCTCCTCAAGACTTGGTTGTTTGGCAGAAGGCTCATCAGTTCGTCCTTTCTGTCTATCGCTCCACTGAGAGTTTCCCAATATACAGTTTGGGAGTTTAGGGACGCCCTTTAGTTTTTGAGTTTCAAGAGGGTTCGGTTTCTAAATCTGTAAACGTAAGGGCGTCCCTCACACTCTCTAAAAATCTTAACTATAGTTGTAATAATCATTGGGACTGTAGGCTTAAGTTAAAGCATGAAACAGTAAAGGAAGGAATCAAAACAGCTATTTGTCTATTGGAACTCCTCACTGAATGGAAGATAAAAACACAGGTTTAGGCCTGAATATGCTGTGCGAGAAGCGAGTGAGACAACTTTGGAGGTACTAAACGAGGTGATGCCAAGATACCCATCCTGTGCCTGGAGGCCCGGTGATCTGATGACCTGGGGTGACGCACAAGCGCGCTTGGAAAGATCTCCGATTTGATAGATATCACCTCTGTCTGTGAAAAAAGGCCGGTGAAAGAGGACTTGGAAGCCTATTTCACCGTTCCTTCTCTAGTCAGGGATCGTCGAAAGCATAAGCCCTACTTCTTGGGTGTCCTGCCGAGCTTGCTTCTTACGAAGTTGAACTCACAGTACTGATTGGTGAGACAAAGCTGTGATGGGAAGTTGAACACCCATTCCTCGAACAGACCGGCCAGCTTCAGGTACGTCTCAAAGATGGCGTAGTTGCAATCCACCTGGATCTTTTGGTTGTACTCCTCCGCCTCTTTAGGAGGGAGTAAGTTCCAGATCACCTGGGTGGTATAGGGACAGTCGTAGCAGCGCAGGGTGACTCTGTCTTCGGTGTCCTCCACAATCTCCATCGGATTGCCAAAAAGGGCAAAGCTCTTGATCATGATCTGAGCAATGTCGTGGATGGTGAACTTGTCCTCGGGCTTCTTCCCAATCAGCTCGCAGAGGCCTGGCCACTCAAGCTTAGAGCGCAGCTCCCACATCTTGGCATACAGCTGGGCTGCCCTGTCCGTTCCCACTTCCTCCTCCATGGTCTTAAAGGCCGCATAGTCATGAAGCGTCCAAAGAGTCATGGCATCATTGTACGCCTTCTCCCACGTGTACTCCGAATGGACCTTCATGAGTTCACGCATGTTCTCGATGAAGCTTTCGTGCCGCATCTCCTTCGCGTTCCTAGCCATACCATACCTCCTTTTAATGTTTTGTAGGAAAATTCATCGCTGAATTCCTATCCGTCTTCTCCCTCTCCCAACTGGTCCCGAATTCATCACCTCCTCACCCTCTTCTGGCGATAATTCGCCTTGGGTTAGCTTAGCTTCTTGACTAGGCTGGCAAGGTTCGCCGATGCCCCGCCGAACGACTCACCTCGGGAAGACAATGCTTGTGTCGTTGGCCACGCGCCAGGCGGCTACACCGATAACCTGAGCCACGGCCTTGACTGCATTCCAGTCGATGTTGTCAACGTGTTCATGGTCACTGTGGTAGTTCGGGTCGTCGGCCTTCCAGATACACATCGCGGGTACGCCGTGTTCGTTCAGATGACC
>JABXJZ010000306.1 GCA_013375335.1 Desulfobacterales bacterium | reverse complement strand
AGAAATTCGGCACTGAGGAATCAGGTGCGTTTATTAACGGCGTACTGGACAGAATCTACAGTATGTTGATGGGTGATAAGAAATCCTTGGATATGTGACCCTCCTTACGCGACTTCTTTCCAGGCTCAATGAAGAGTTAGTTTGTTGATAGGACTAAAGGCTACGGAGATGAAAAAGTACGACCCTCAAGCAATAGAGGCCAAGTGGCAGTCATTCTGGGAACAGAAGGGTTACTTCAAGGTCACCGAAGATAAGGCAAAGGAGAAGTACTATCTGCTTGAGATGTATCCATATCCCTCTGGCAAGATACATATGGGACACGTTAGAAACTATGCCATAGGGGATGTGGTTGCCCGCTACAAGCGCATGAGGGGACTCAATGTCCTTCATCCCATGGGCTGGGATGCCTTTGGTATGCCCGCCGAGAATGCCGCCATTGAGCACAACACTCACCCGGCCAAATGGACATACGAGAACATAGATTATATGCGCTCCCAGCTCAAGAGAATGGGGTTCAGCTATGATTGGGACAGGGAGCTGGCTACGTGCAGGGCTGAATACTATCGGTGGGAACAACTTATCTTCGTGAAGATGTTTAAGGAGGGCCTTGCCTATAAGAAGAAGACCCATGTGAATTGGTGTGATCAATGCCAGACAGTGTTGGCCAATGAGCAGGTTGTGGATGGATGCTGTTGGAGACATCCGGATCAAGAGGTTGTCTTGAAGGAGATGGATAGCTGGTTTCTCAAGATTACAGACTATGTCAAAGAACTACTCGACTACTGTGATAAGCTTCCGGGATGGCCAGAGAAGGTCCTTACCATGCAGAAAAACTGGATAGGAGAGAGCCATGGGGCCATACTGAGGTTCCCTATTGTCGATTCCGATCATGTCATCGAGGTCTTTACCACCAGACAGGATACAGTTTTCGGTGCAACCTTTCTCTGTTTTGCCCCCGAGCACCCCCTTGTCAAGGAATTGACAAGGGGCTATCCCCAGGAAAAGGAGGTGGCGGAATTTGTTGAGAAGACCCTCAAGGTAGACACCTTTATGAGGACCGCTGATTGGACTGTCAAAGAAGGGGTATTCACAGGGAGGCATTGCCTGAATCCCGCAACAGGGGAGGAGATTCCAATCTACGTAGCCAACTTCGTCCTCTATGAGTATGGAACAGGTGCGATTATGGCAGTCCCGACCCATGATCAGAGGGACTTTGAATTTGCCAAGAAGTATAGTTTGCCCCTCAGGCTTGTGATCAAACCAGAGGACAGAGAGATGACCGAGGGGGAAATGGCCGAGGCTTACGTAGATGAAGGCGTGCTGGTCAACTCCGAGCCCTTTAATGGAATGGGTAATGTGGAGGCCTTGGACAGAATCATTGATTATCTGGAATCAAAGGGCATGGGCTATAAGACAGTAAACTACCGATTGAAGGATTGGGGAATTAGCAGGCAGAGATACTGGGGTGCACCTATCCCTATCATCTATTGTCCTCAATGCGGCGTAGTCCCGGTTCCTGAGGATCAACTGCCGGTGTTGCTCCCGCTTGATCTGGATCTCAAGGAAGGGGGAAAATCGCCACTCCCCTATGAGCCCTCTTTTTATGAGACAAAATGCCCTCAGTGCGGAAAGGCGGCAAAAAGGGAAACGGATACCATGGATACCTTTGTTGAGTCATCATGGTATTTTGAAAGATTCGCATCTCCCAGATACGAAGGGGGTCCTTTTCATAACAAAAAGGTGCACTACTGGATGCCCGTTGATCAGTATATCGGGGGCATTGAACATGCCATATTGCACCTCCTTTATTCCAGGTTCTACACAAAGGTCCTGAGGGATTTGGGATATCTGGAAATAGATGAGCCGTTTGCCAATCTCCTGACCCAGGGGATGGTATGCAAAGAGACATTTAGGTGCCCCGAGCATGGCCTTCTATTTCCCGAGGAGGTACGAGAGGGCAGATGTACTCACTGCGGTAAAGAGATAGAGCTGGGAGGTTCCGTCAAGATGTCGAAATCGACCAAGAATGTCATCGACCCCCAGGAGCTCCTTGATCAATATGGTGCAGACACCGTACGGATGTTCTGCTTATTTGCATCCCCTCCTGAGAGGGATTTGGAATGGAGTGATGAGGGGGTGGAAGGGGCCTGGAGATTTCTGAACAGGGTATGGCGTCTGATTGAGGAAAACAGAGAACTGCTGTCCCGTACTGAGGCTTATGAGGGCGGTCTAGAGCTTTCACCTGATCTGAAGGAAATCCACCGCAAGACTCACCAGACCATAAGAAAGGTAACAGAGGATATAGAGGATAGGTTCCATTTCAATACCGCCATCAGCGCAATCATGGAACTGCTTAATAAGATAAATCAGTTTCTCAACAATAGCAAAGAGATCCCCGAGGCTGCCTGGTCTGTAGTGAGAGAGGCAGTGGACACCATGGTAGTCCTGTTGTATCCTGTAGTCCCCCACATTACAGAGGAGCTGTGGGGGGCCCTTGGCCACACACAGAGCCTGGCAACTGTCTCATGGCCAGCATACAAGGAAGCGGCCCTTGAGAAAGAGAGCCGCCTCGTTGTTATTCAGGTAAACGGTAAGGTCAGGAGCAGGATGGAGATACCCG
>JABXJZ010000053.1 GCA_013375335.1 Desulfobacterales bacterium | reverse complement strand
GAGGGTGCGATCCACGGGGCGAAAACGGCTAAAAATATTACAAGAACAACAGAGGACAGTCCTATAATGGACAGGGGATTGGTTGAAAACTTGTGCCAGTTCTTCTTGAGGCTCTCCTGTTGATCCTCACTCATACGGCTCCATATGGGGGTCCCCATCTTTTACCACCTCCACCTACTTGGCCCTCTCCATCACCCTGATTCTTGGATCCAGGTAAGCAACAATAACATCGACGACTATGTTGAAGAGTGCGAAGAATAAGCCCATGAGCATGACGCTTGCCACGACCGCGTTCAAATCTTTGTTTAACATAGCCCACATGCTATATCTGCCGAACCCTGGCCAATTGAAGATGGTCTCTATTATGAATGAGCCCCCCATAGACGCCGCGATCTCCATGCCCATGATCGAGACCAGTGGTATGAGGGAAGGTTTTAGGAGGTACCTCATCATGATCCTTCGCTCTGGTATGCCGTAAGAGACCGCGGCTGTGATATAGTCCTTTCTCAGATTCTCTACGATGCCTGCGCGGAGGATTTTGGCGTCCTGAGCTAGGCGGTCAATCGACATGCAGAGGCTCGGCAGAATCATGTGACTTAGGTGATTGATGAAGACGTCCACTCTACCGGCGAGGAGTGAGTCGAGGGACATCGCGCCCGTCACCACCGGTGGACGCGATAAGCCTACACTAAGCTGCCCCATCACGGGGAGTACTTTCCAGACATATCCGAAGGCGAATAAGGCTATAACCGCCCACACAAAATTTGGAACTGCGATTCCGATGTATGAGAACACTCGTACCAGGTTGTCGAAGAGGCTGTTGGCCCTTCTACCAGCCAGGGCGCCGAGGATGATGGACAACACCGTCGATATGACGATTGAGAAAATAACGAGCTCAAGGGTTGCGGGGAAAAAAGTTAAAAAATCCTTCATGACAGAGCGCTTAGAGACCAGTGACTCCCCAAGGTCGCCCTGCAAAGCATTTGTCAACCAGATGAAATATTGAACAGGTAAAGGGTCATTGAGATGCAGCTTTTCTCTAAGCTGGTCAACTGCCCATTGTGGAGCAAGAGGCCCCAGGGACAGTCTCGCGGGGTCACCTGGAACTACTCTGGAAATAGTGAAGATGAGCACTGAGAGCCCCAATAAGACGAATACCGAGTAGAAGAGCCTTTTTAATATGTAAGTTGAAAGCCTCATCAGAGCAAAGGGTAAAAAAAAGGTATTTGAATTTTTTCATGAATTCTTAGTCAGCGTACTCTATCTCTCTATCTACGTCCCAGAGTCGGCATTCAAACTCTTCAAACGGGAAGATATATACGTCTCCTAGGAGTGCGGGTTTGACGTATTCACCGTATTTTACCCAATGGGGTGTTACATAGTCAGGATAAGCCTGCCAGTTGAGGTCTTGGAACATGCAGATACTTGGACAGATGTTCGCAAGGTCTCTCTGTATGACTTTGTACTTCTCCATTCTCTCATCGAAGTCTAGGGTCGCTACAGCATCTTCCATCATCGCATCAAGCGTTTCATTTAAAAGCCATTCGTTCTGTTGCCATGAAGCGGCGTTATCTGAGTGATATCTGGCTATTAAGACGGAACCCGCCTCAGGATAACTTCCTCCAGCGAACACCCAGATGATATGAGGACTCGTCTCCAACATCCCCGCTTCCTCAACCATAGTCGTCCATGGTGTTCTGATGACATTCACCGTTATGTCGACCTGAGCGCAGTCCATCATGAACTGCATGGCCACCTTCTCTTCGTCTGGGACCTCGGCGCACCAGTGTAGGTCAACCTCATAATCGGTATAGTTGTTGGCGTACTTTGAAAGGGCCAACTCCTCCATTGCCTTGTCGTAGTCTTGGTGATATTGGAGTACATCCGGATTATGCCCTAGCATAGCTGTGTTGGCAGGTCCTACCATCTGTATGGTGCCTGGGAACAAATCAGTAGTAACTTTAGTGTAGTTCAGACACCAAGCCATGGCCTTCCTGAAGTGGACATCGTCAGTCGGCGGTAGTTTGGTGTTTACCATAAGGTAAGCTCCGCCCATTGTGGCTCCCCTTCCTGATATCGTCGTATCCGGAAGATCCTTGATCACCAAGAAGTTTTCAAGGGGTTGCCAGCAGTCAGAGTACTCGAGTTCCTTGTTGGCTAGCATCGTCCTTACCGTGATCGGCTCAGTCGTTGCTAACATCTCTATGATATCCGGGGCCTTATCCGAAAAGTCGTTCCAATAGTCATCGAACTTCTCCATGACTAGTTTTTCCTCCAAGACGAAGGATTTCACCTTATACGGACCAGAGCCGGCGTCGTTTGTTAAGAGCCATTCTTTGCCATAATCGCCCATGTCACCGTACTCCCCCTCTTTGAGATGCTCCATCACGAGGTCTTTGTTAAGGACGTAAAAGCGGTTCAAGGCGCTAACGAAGGGCCCGAACGGGCTTTTCAGGTGGAACTGGACGGTGTAGTCGCCGACGGCTTCTGCGTTAGGTTCGACGTAGGGTGTTAGTACGAATGCGTACCCTAGCCCCATGGTGATTATCCTGTTCATTGAGAAGGCGACATCCTCCGCCATCAGTTCAGTGCCATCATGGAACTCGACGCCCTGTCTTATTGTGAAGTTCCACGTTAGACCGTCCTCCGAGTGAGTCCATTCCGTTGCTAGGTAGGGCTCGACTACCCCGCCCATGCCCAGCCTGATTAGCGGGTCATAAAGGTTGACTTGAGCACATCTGGATGAGCGATCGTTGCCCACGCCAGGGTCTATATACGTCGGGAACGCCCAAGTGCTTCTTAGAACCCTTTTCGTGGGTTTCGGTGTCGGTGTGGGGCTGGGAGAGGGCGAAGGACTCGGTGAAGGACTTGGACTTGGAGAGGGGCTGGGAGAGGGCGAAGGACTTGGACTTGGAGAGGGAGTTGGAGCGGGCTTCGTCATGTACCAGATGCCCACTCCAGCTATGATGACCACAACGACGATGGCTAATGCCTGTACTTGAGTTATTGCCCTGCTTTTTCTTGCACGACAACTAACTTTCAATAGTTTCACCGGCTTTGCTATTAACTCACTATGTATAAAAGTTTTTATAGAGAAAATAGTTAAATCCTCCTAAAAAGACTAACTTAAAAATTTTTATTTTAATTTCTATATACATAATTTGACTCTAAAGTTCTTCATCTAATGTTCATACCCGAATCCTTTTTTACATGTTTATTTAGTAGGTACTTGATTATATGAGTATCCGGCGGATACATCTGGTTATAATACTCTTTCTAATAATTGAAGCCTCTCTGGGTTTTTACATCATAAAATATACTTACAGAACAAAGAAGCAGATATGGACCTACCAGAGCAACAACAAGATTACATGCATTGACATCACATCCACAGGTTCACATCTCGGTATTGGAGACATCAACGGCTCGATATCTCTGGTACCAAGAGGCAGGTCCACTCCCGTGTGGAGGTATGACGGAAAATTCAGCATACTAACCACAAAGATGACGGCCACGGGCGATTTCGTCGTCGCTCTAGATGCTAACGACAAGTTCTCCCTGTTCTCCCGAACTCCCCGTTTGAGGGAGGGAAGAGTTCAACCATTGTGGACGTATAATCTACCTGCAGGCAAGTTGGGGGGCATTTACTCCACAGGTGGAATTCCCTCACTTGTCTATGTCGTGGGTTCCAGTGGGGGGAGCATAGTTCTTCTCTCGAAGAATGGTGAGAAGTTGTGGGAGTACAGAACAGGGGCCGAGGATGTAGTTACCACCATCTCTGAGGACGGCTCATTGATAGCTACCGGGGACTCTAACGGCAACATGAGATTGTTCAAATTAGGAACCCCGAACCCCATATGGTCTTATCCAACCAAAACGAGGATTGCATCGATAGCTGTATCATTCGATAGCAAGTTCGTAGTGGCAGGGGGAGTGTCTGAAGAAGGGAAAGGCCACATCTACTTATTGTCTACAGAAGAAGGAGAGAGCATCTACCACAGCCAAGTTGATAGCCCCGTTCGGACCACCCACATCTCCTACAATGGGCAAGACGTAATCGCAGATAAAGAAGATGGCACTGCGGTCATCGTCCATTACGAGGAGGATGCCATCCGTGAGGCAGCCTTCAATTTTCCCGACCGAATACGATCGATTCTATTCTCCCCTTTTGGCTCATTCGTGACGGCATCAAACCATGAAGGGGAGATCTATCTCTACTACCTCCCTCGCCCTGCACCATTGTGGAGGTTCAACGCGCAAGACCAAGAGCCATTAATTGCCTTGACTCGAAAAGGGGAGTACATTTTCGTGGCAGCTTCAGACAAGGTTCACCTCCTCTCTAACACTCAAATAACGGAGATGATTCCCGGTTCGAGGATAGGCTTGGCCGCTGTCTTTTTCATCGGGATTGGGGTCCTCTCCTCAATCGTTTTGAAAAGAGTAAGAAATGGTTTTACCCAAATAAACAGAAGCGATTATCTTGCATTGTCACTTGGGTATCTAACAGGCACGCTGATGGGCTACTTAATAACCAAAGATATGAGCAAAGCAGTTTTAGTGTGCGGCTTGGGTTCCGCCTTAGGAAGCCTAATCGGCCAACGAGGCAAGAGCGTCACATCCTTTGTCTCTGGCTGCTATTTAGGCTGTTTCGGGTCTGGAGCGGCAGGATATCTAATAGGCCTCTTTATTTGGTTCGGTGGCGATGAGAGAAACGTCGTACAGTTGACACTTTCTTATGTATTTGACGGATTGAAAATTGGAGTGATATTCGGACCCCTTGGAGCGATAATAGGCGTCTTTGTCATTGATTTGATTATTTCTAAGGTCCTAAGGTCTATGGTTTGACGTTAGTGACTAGGACTTTTTCATTTCATTAAAGAAAATAATTGAATAAAGGCGCCTGTTAAAAAGTTATGGTGGAAATCCGTAGAATTTCGTGAAGATCGACGTGAACTCATCCGATGGGGGTGCCTCGTAGCCGCCCACTTTGCTGTGTGAAACTCCGAACCTCTTCCAAAGTAACGCCCTAATCTCAGCCATCTTCGTTGTCATTATGACAGGGTCGAGCACGGGAACCCCGAGCACCTTCTGAACCCTTTCGGCCTGTCTCACCATGCCGGTGCAGCCAAGGACTATGCACTCAGCCATGTCTTCCTCTACAGCAGCCTTAGCCTCCCTTAGGATGGCCGCCTCCGTCTTCTCCATATCCTTCATCTCAGGAACGGTCAGGTCCAGTATTCGCCAAGAGGCTATCTTAGATTCGAAACCATAGTTCCTTGCATTATCCTTCATCTTCGGCATCCACTTCCTCCGCCCGATGAGGATGGAGAACTTCCCAGCGCTCAGCATGGAAGCTACGTGAAGGCTGGATTCACACGGAGCTGAGACAGGGATTCTTACGAGCTCTCGGGCTTCCCTCAGGCCAGGGTCGTAGAAGCAGTTAAGCGCTATGCCGTCGTACCCATCCCTCTCAGCCTTGACGCAATGTTCCAACAGCTTGTGAATAGCTATGTGCTCGTAAAACTCGTATTCGAGGTGTGGTGTGCCAGTAACGACGTTGAGCACATCGACCCTGGTGAAATCTTCGGCGATCTCCTGGAGCCACTCTTTATCTCCCCTCATGAAAAGGATCTTTATTTGCACTTTTCTGCCACCGATCCCTATGGATTATAATTCAGTATTAATAAGTACATTCTGAGTCCATTTTGGTGTTGGTAATAACAATTGAAAAGAAAAATGATTAGAATGTTATTAGGGCATAACTCCTTACTAGCTAGGGAGCTTTCCCGTAGACGCTCTCATAAATCTTCGTAAACTCCTCTTTGGGCGGTGCTTCGTATCCTCCTATTTTGCTGTGGGATATCCCGAACCTCTTACTCAGGATGGCTTGGATCTCGGCCATCTTCAAGCCTATGAGGACGGGGTCGAGTACAGGCACACCCAGCTCTTCCTGGGCCCTCGTAGCCTGTCCAGCCATTCCGGTACAACCCAAGCATACGACCTCCGCCCCGTCCTCTTCAACCGCCGCCTTCGCCTCGCGAAGTATTGCCACCTGCGTCTTCTCCTTGTCCGTCATATCTGGCACCGTAAGGCCCAAGACTCGCCACGATGCGATCCTAGAATCAAGACCGTATATCTTGGCGTTGTCCGCCATCTTTGGTATCCACTTCCTCCGCCCGACGAGGATGGAGAACTTGCCCGCGCTGAGCATCGAGGCAACGTGTAGACTCGCCTCGCAGACGCCAACGACGGGTATCTTCACGAGTTCCCGCACCTCCCTCAGCCCTGGGTCGTAGAAGCAACCTATCACTATGGCATCGAATCCGTCCTTTTCTGCTGCCACTGATTGTTCTATGATGTTGTGTATGGCGATGTGCTCGTAGAACTCGTACTCCAGGTGCTCAAGTCTCTGATCGAACCAAGTCGTCTCAACGACTGTGTCGGGCTCCGCGATCTTCTCGAACCACTCGTCATTCCCACCGATGAATAGAATCCTCAATTTCATCCCTAATTATCCTCCAATCGAAAACTCCTGAAGCTTTGTTCCTTGGATTATCCTTCACAATAAAATAATTTTCCCTTCAACATCGAGCTAAATTACGACGGGAAAAGGTCTTATGATTACCTGAGCGAGCCGATATCGAGCCTCCACCATAGTTTCAGAATTTGGAGGCCCATTCTGATGAAGTCCCTCATAAGGTTGACCTCGGTCTTTTCACCCTCCTTCCAGACCACCGGGACCTCCTTGACTCTCAGGCCCATTCTGGTGGCAAGAACGAGGATCTCTGTATCCCAGAACCAGTGCTTCGCTTGCACCTTGTCGATGATCCTGAGGTAACTCTCCCTGTTGAAGGCCTTGAAGCCGCACTGGTGGTCCTGAAGGTTGGAGTCGAGAAGCAGCCTGACCAGATTGTTGTAGAGCTGTGAAGCTACGGCCCTCTTGAGTGACCTGGAAACCAGGCTTTCTGCTATCCCCCTTGAGCCTGTCGCGACGTCGTACCCATCTATTATTGCCTGGATTAGGGGCTTGAGGAACCTGACCTCGGTGGAGAGATCGACGTCCATGTAGACCAACACCGACCCAGAGGATTTCTTGAAGGCCTCTGTGAGGGCCCTCCCCCGCCCAAGCCGCATGTCATAATGAATCCAATTAACCTTGAGGTTGGAGTCAGCTATGCCTCTCGCGACATCCGCAGTACCGTCTGTGCTCCCGTCCTCTGCGATCAAGATCTCGAAGTCCTGATTAATGCTCTCCAGGAATTCTACCGTCTCCTCAACTGCCCTCCTAAGACCTCTGACTTCGTTGTGAGCTGGCAAGACTACTGTGACCTTCCACTCACGACCTCGCCGCCCTTCTAGAAGACCCAACTGGGTAGCCACCTCAGAAATCGTCGATACTGATCAGGGATGGGATGCCCGGATATGACTGGGTAAAAGATGGCGAAGGAGACGGCTACGGCGATCAGGTATACGATAACGAGTCTTCTTCTTGATCGAATTCTCCAGGACTCGTCTAGGTACAGGGTTATCATTAAAACCATGATGGGCACGGTTAAGTAAAAGTGGTAGATGAAAAGGCATCGGCTCATCAGGGCAAAGGGCAGCCATTGGAGTAGGAGGGTGGCTGTTAGATAGATGCGATCATGGTCCCCCTCCTTCAATGCCTGACCGGCGATAAGGATGGCGGACACGGCCCCAGCCCACCATATCAGGGGGTTCCCCATCGCCACCACCGTCGATACAGTTCCTCCAGGCAGATAATCGACTGTGAGCCAAAGAGGACGGACGTTGAACGGCCAAGACCACCAGGGAGAGGAGTAGGGATGGGTCACCTCCAACTGGGAGTGGTACCCGAGCATCCTCCACTGGAGATCATAGACATCTTTTAGACTATGACCCTGAAGCACATACGGGATGTATGTTGAAAAATAGACGGCAACACTCACAAAGAAAGAAACCAACAGAATGGGCATCAACTCGAGGAGTAGATTTCGAATCTTATTAGTCTGATTCCCTCTTTTTCCCGCATTGAGATAGAGCATGAGTATTAGGAACATCTGAGAAACCAACCCGAAAAATGTGTACCATTTGGTCGAGAACGCTAGAGAGAATGACAATGAGCCCAAGAAGATGGCAAATTTATTGACTACTCCATCCTCTCTTAGGCTGCGATAATTGATGTAGAAGAAAAAGCATGAAACTAAATTGAAGAAGATGGCGAAGGCCTCAGTCGTTGCGATCCTACCCATCGTGAAATGCATGAAATCAAGGGTCAGAAGTGATGCAGAGATTGTAGCGGACGTCCGACTCTGAAAAAATCCTTTGCTGAAAAT
>JABXJZ010000305.1 GCA_013375335.1 Desulfobacterales bacterium | reverse complement strand
ATCTTGGAATATTTACTTTCCTGTTTCTTCATTATCTCTTTATCGAGCTTCTCGATGCTAGGCATCAAGACGGTTCTTTTCAAAATTAATTTGCATAGTGTGAGGGTGCTAAACGGTGGGTCCTTTAATCATGTCAAGGGTTGGAGTTCTTTTCTGCTGGCGTAACCAGTTGGAATAGTTTCTGAAATGCTCTTCCATAAGTCTCGTTGTTTTGCGATAAACGAGATTCGTACCGAGATATACGAGCGGTGCAACGCGAAATTGGGCATAGCCCCGCTGCATGATAGATGAATAAGAGAAAAACCTGTTTCGAAAGTCGAGGTACCTCTCGGCCAGCTCCTCTGGGTCCATGTTCTTGGGTTGATAGCAGACGGTGGTGTGGTCGTAGTAGGACCAGTTGGTGTGCAGAATCCGTCCCTCGCGCATCAGCCGCTCAAAAAGGGGCGTTCCGGGATACGGAGTGAGTATGCACGCAGAAATCGACGGCACTGAGTTACGCAGCAGGAATTCCAGTGTCCGCTCAAACACACCAGGCGTATCCTCATCCAGCCCGAATATGACCGATGCGTGAAAGATGACACCTGCGGAGCGGCAGCGCTTGATCGCCTTCTGATACAGGTGTATCGAAGGAAGTGACTTGCGGATTCTCTTGCGTGCCTCAGGATCAACGCTCTCAACCCCAACGAACAGCGCTTCGAGTCCCGAGCGCACTGCTGCATCGAACAGTTCGTCGTCTAGAATGAAACGCGGCGAGGCCTGGGCATACCAGCTCACCTTAAGCGGTTTAAGTGCCGTAATAAGCTGCACAATATACGAGCGCACCCCGCCTATATTGTCGTCCAAGAACATAACACGCCGTGCACCAGTTCTCCTTATGTCCTCAACGATGAGCTCAATCGGTATATGGCGCTGTCTGCGGCCGTAAACCCTATGCACGCAGCAAAACTCGCAATCATACGGACAGCCGCGCGAGGCCATAATCGGCATAACAGCCTTAATCGGCATAACAAGAGAAGGCAGCCTGAGGACAGACCGCATCCTCCGGCGCACGGGAAGCGGCGATTCTGATAGGTCGGGTTGTGAGTTGTGATAGAATTTTCTCAACCGATTCCGCCGAACATCGTAAAGCACTCGTTCCCACATCCCCTCAGCTTCACCAATGACAACAGCGTCCGCAAACTGGGCCGCCTCATCGGGCACAACCGACGGATGTATGCCGCCGAGTATCACCTTGGCCCCATTCTGCCTGAAAAGTAAAGCCAACTCATACGCCCTTGGCGCAGTTGCAGTCATCGCGCTTATACCCACCACATCCCAGTGTCCATCAAGAGGCAGACGCTCAAACTCCTCCTCTATCATCAACACCTCATGTTCAGGGGATGTGAGTGCCGCAAGTATCGGTAATGCCAACTGCGGAATACGCAACCAGGCCGGGGTCACATCGGGAAAATTACTCTTTGGGGAAATTAAGAGTATATTCATAGATATCGACCACGCACGGTGCGGTAGGTCAGATGGTCAGAGGGAAAAATCAAGGGTCTTTTCCTATCAACCCCCTTCCTTGCCCGCCCCCACGGATGGTTTGGCTTTGCAGATTGAATTTCTTTTAGCAGGATAAAAAGATATTTCAAACGAAAAACTAGATCAAGCGCATTCTAACTGAATGTGAGAATTTTCGGAACCACTGTGGATTAAATGTTTCTATCGCAATTAAACAAAAAGGCGGGGGCTATTGGCTGCCTGATTCATCTTGAAATCTACCGACTACCATCCTTTATCTAAGAGATGTGTTTAGGGTTCCATTAGCAATGTTACCTTCCTAATTTTGAACGGATTTCTCTCGCACGTTCTTCCAACCTTTTGGCCTCTTCATGTTTACCCTGGGACCTGTACAGGTCTGCCAAAGCGTCCAGGTCGGTTGCACTGCTCGCGTTAGCAAGCGCCCTCTCAGATGCCCCCCTTTTCCAGCTCCATAACTCCCCGGCTCTTGAATAACAGCACATTGAATATCACGAACAACGCCTCGCTAACAATGTTGCCGTATTGCTGAACGGTTTCTGCCAACAAGGGATGACCGAAGAATTGTCCGATCAGCAAGATCAGTAGAAACAAGGGTACGGCGAATACAATAAGGAACAATAACCCAAAGCCCAGCTCAAGTAGGAACGTATCAAACAGTCTGCCCCCTGTTAGAGTCTTGCTGCGTGAAAGTGCTGCTCCTCCACTAATTCCCTCAATGATAACAGCATACGGAGCGAACACATACATGACGGCCAATATAATCCCTGGAATTATGAAAACGATAGAACCAGCCACGACGATGAGTAAATAGAGTATACCCGTCCAGATGTATTGCCAGAAGAGTCCCAAGGATAGAGCGTAGCTTTCCCAAATGCCTACCGCCTGCCCATCGGAAGTCCTATGGGCAGCCATCGTCAAGGCCATGGTCGACAGAATCCATACTATGATCGACACTATCATCACTATTATTATGGTCACCGGGGCAGCCTCTTCACCTGGTGCGGGCGCCATAGCCAGGGGCAAGGCCTGCGATACGGCAGTCGGGATAGCAGCGAGCACCAGAAACGTGATCCAATTTGCTCCAAACGTGCGCCAACTGTTG
>JABXJZ010000304.1 GCA_013375335.1 Desulfobacterales bacterium | reverse complement strand
AAGAAAGTGCAGCCTGATTAGCCTGGGAAACAGATCGATCTATTCCATGCGCTTGATGGATATCCTCCAGGGGAAATAGTTCAACCGCAAATAGGCATCTTTAGGTTTTCTTCCTGGAGAAGATTTGATGTTGAAGTATGGAAGCTGTAATTGTTGAGATTGGATCATACACACCTCCCCAGATGCCGCTGCGTGGTTGAAGGATTGAATGTCTCATCCTACGCCCACAGTATTCCATTGACAAACTATGGACTTAGGGCTAACTCTTTCAGGAAAAAATAGGTAACCCCACGATGACTTCGACCAAGGCGGACCTTATCGACTCCTTGTACAAGCAGCTCGGTCTCTCGAAGGCCAGATCCACCAAGGTGATCGAATCCCTGTTAGAGATCGTCAAAAAGACCCTGCAGAGTGGCGAGGATGTCCTGATCAGTGGCTTTGGGAAATTCTGGGTGAAAGAGAAGGGCTGACGGAGGGGAAGGAACCCTCAAACTGGTGAAGTTTTGATGCTGGATGCAAGGAGGGTGGTTACCTTCAGGTGCTCTGGGAGGTTGAGGGATAGGATAAATGCTAAGGGGCGACTCCTAGATGGAAGATGAAACCACTAAGACATTGAGAAAGCTGAACCGTGAACGAATTCATAGCATTTGGGAGCTAGCGAAAAATGGGAATCTAGATATTTTAACTGGAGAGGAAAGGAGATATGCTGAAGTCATGCTGGAACATGAAGAAGAGTATTTTAACCAGTTTGAGATGGCTGACCTCACATATAACTATCAACACGACCCTGATACTGAGGAGAATCCTTTCCTTCATATTGCCCTCCACGTGGTGGTGGAGAATCAATTGGAGGCCAGACAGCCCACTGAGGTCTATCAATTTTATGATTCAATGAGGAAAAGGAAGTGTTCTCATCATGATACGATACATCTCATAGCAGCACTGCTTGCCCCGCTGATTGTTATTGCATTGCAACGAAATGGGGCACCTGATGTGGAACTGTACAGATCACTATTGAGAAAGTATAAAGGGAAAAAGCCAGAGAAAATATGGGCACTAATGGACAAGGACCTTGATCCTCTACTGCAGAAGTAGCCGCTGGTTAATTCATATCAAGTCAGACGAAAGAGCTTAGTGAGGAACTTGGACACCATAAAGGAAAAAAACACTACTCGTGCCTCCAGTAGCGCTGGGCCGCTACGGGTTACTGAAGCCCAGAGTTTCCTTTTGCGAGTGCCAGTGCGCGCCCTCAAGGTGGATTCACAAAGCGCGCTCAAGGCCTGGGACGTGCTTGCAGTGAGACTCTTCACCGACTCAGGGCTGGAAGGCTGGGGGTATCAGTGTGGCTTTGGAGCAGCGATGTCGGCACTAAAGGTGTTTGTTGACGAGGCCCTCCTGCCGGAACTTATCGGTCAGGATGCGAGAATGCACAAAGAGTGGTGGAACGAGCTTTATCTGCTGCGTCATCACATTGGGCTTAATGGCCCGGCCATGCAGGGGGTGAGCGCTCCCGAGGTGGCAGCATGGGATCTCGTGGCAAAGGCAGCCGATTTGCCACTGTGGATGTTGTTTGGCGGCAGTTATCGGCGTCGCATACCTTGCTACAACACCAATTGCGGGTGGCTGGGCTACTCCTTGGATGAACTAGTCGACAACGTCAAACGGTCGGTTGCCCACGGGTTTCGCGCTGTCAAGGTGAAGATCGGCTCTGAGGACTTCCGTGAAGATCTGCGCCGGTTGGAAGCGGTGCGTCAAGCTGTTGGCCCGGAGGTGCAAGTCGCCACCGATGTCAACAATCGGTGGGATCTGCAGGCGGCTTTGAAGCGTGCCCCTGCTTTGGTGGATCTTGACATTGCCTGGCTTGAGGAACCCCTCTATCCGTTCGACGTGCCAGGACATGCGGCACTGGCAGCAGCCATTGATACGCCTTTGCTGCACGGGGAGAACATCTATGATCCCCTGATGTTCCGAGACATGCTCGATGCTGGGGCGATGGATATTGTTCAGCCTTCCGAGATGAAGTTAGGCGGCATTTCGCCGTGGCTGGAGGTCGCTGCCTTGGCCAGGACGGCTGGCAAACGGGTGGTGCCCGCTGGGTGGACGATGATGCAAATCGATCAGCACCTGGCCGCGGCTGTCCCTCACTGCTTGATGGTCGAATGGATCCCGTGGATTCTCGAAATCTTCAAGGAACCAGTTCAGTTCCACGATGGAGACATCATCATTTCAGATGCTCCGGGTGCCAGCACAACGATTAAGCCTGAGGCGCTGCACGAATACGCGGTTTCATGAGAAATAAAGGGTGGCAGTTCTTTGCTGAGACCCTTATACAATGGGTTCGCCGGTAAAAAGACGGTTCTAACCCTACATGGGGAATAAAAACGATGGTATTGAAGGGGCTGCACCTTTAACCGGTTTTGGCAGGAAATCGCTACTTTTTGACCTAACGAAACAGGGGGTAGACAATGGATTCAGATTTGTTGAAACAAAAGGTCATCCGCCCCATTTCATCGGAGGAACTTGAAAGAAGATGGAATGCGACCCGTGATGTGATGAAGGAAAGGCACGTGGATTTTTTGCTCATTCACAACAGCAATGACTACTTGGGAGGGTATGTCAAATGGTTTA
>JABXJZ010000303.1 GCA_013375335.1 Desulfobacterales bacterium | reverse complement strand
TGTCTATCACAACGATTTGAAGCAGTCTATAACCTCAGCCTTCTGGAGGAAGTTATGAGACAAGGTTTCCAGAAGGTCCCGATATTGAGCCTCCGAGAGGTCTTCGTACTCCCTTGGAGGCTTTTGTTTTTTTCCAGTGCGCTTCTGATATATCATTTGCCCCTGTTCTTATCCCTGGATTTCCATAAGGGGGGTAATTCATCAGCGTTTGGGGACAGAAGGAAACGAAGGGAACCCCCTTTTGTCAGATTTCGAGAAGATATGGAGGTCACATGAGATTCTCATCTCGGTCCCTCATAGTGATTTTACTTTCCTTCACGTTTCTCTTAGGACATTGCGGTTATGCTGTCCAAACCCCCTATATTTTGCCGCCTACCCCACCTGAAGAGGTGAAGGCACAGCTGGGTGCTGTCGGTGTCGTATCGGCGTGTTTTCCACCGGAAATCACCTTTAAGGAGCCGATGGGCAAGGGAGCCGGAATGGCAACGGGAGCGGGAGGTTTTGCCTCAGCAACGATTGTGGGAGCAGTTACGGAGCCGTCGTTTTTTTGGAGTGATGAGATGTTTTTGTTTGTCGTGGCTTTGGCCTCCGTCGCTGCGGTAGTTGGAGGTATCTGGGGGGCTGTAGAAGGTGTCTCCCCGGAGAAACGTGAGGCAGCGAGGGAGACAATCGATGCTGCGTGCATGGGTGTGAAGTTCCAGGAGATGATGCGTGACTGTGTCATACAGGTGGGACGGGAGCAAACGCGTCGGCCGTTAATTGCCCTTGAGGAAAAAGGGCCGACCGCTGATGGTGAGCAGGTCAGCTATCACAATCTCGGAGCTAAGGCAATTGATACCGTGCTTGAGGTCAGCGTCCTCAAGTTTGGGTTAGAGGGTAACGGTATCAATCCACCTCTTGCACTGACCATGACCGAACGCACCAGGCTCATTCGAGCGGCTGATGGGAAGGTACTTTATGACCATAGGTTGACCTATAGTGGTGCCAAACGCAAGTTCGTCGACTGGTCGACTGACAACGCTCAGCCGCTGCGAGAAGAGTTAGAGCGATGCTGCCGTCGCCTCGCAGAGAGGATCATCGAGGAAACTTTTTTGCTTTACGTGCCGGGGGAATCTGAGGAATATCGCCGGGGCGAATGGTCAGCTGAGGGATTGAAAAAATGAACAGGCGATACATTATAGGGCTACTCTGCTTTTTGGCCTCGATTATGGCATCAGGTTGTGCACATGAAGCTGCGGTTGTTGGGCTTCGGCCTGAATACCCCAAAAATCTCGTATCTGCCTCTAAAATAATATTTGTTCGAGTCGAATCCCTTCAACCGACCCTGCGATGGGAGGCGTTTCCGCGGCAACAGGATCGAGAGGCTGACAACGAAGGTCTTTTAAGTAGGATCGGTACTGTGACCTATGAACTCAAGATTTGGCGCTCATCCGATGGCTATAAACCAACACCTTCCGATTTGGTCTATTCTCGGCAGGGACTGGTGCAACCCAGCCACAGGATAGATCAACCTTTGCAACCCAAAACCAAATACCACTGGAGCGTGCGGGCCTGTTTTGAACTCGACGGCCAGCCTAGGGTCACTGAATGGGGGCTATCCAAAGAGCCCCCTGTGTTTCCACTTGGTCGTGCCAGGACGATTCCCTTTTCCCCCCGAAGATCGGCCTCGATTCCAAACCCTAACTACTATCGGTTCAAAACCCCTTCAAAATGAGCACGGTTTGACAGATTGACTACCGACCCTCAAAGCGAGGAAATCACATGACCTAAGCTGTGAGGACGACAGAGACTACGTTTGTGACATGATCTGTTTGGTGCCAGATATTTCTATGAGGCCGCCTGTTGTCAAGTTCCTTGCTCCACTTTACATGTCGGTTACTCCTTCATTCAGTCCTTAATCGAGCTAACGGCTTCCTTAAACGTGAGGCCTGTATTTGCCTCGAACGAACTTCTATCCGTCCTTGACCGCAGGGGATTGGGGAAGAGCTGGAGGGCTCCGAGGGAAACAATCCTAACTGAAACATATGGATTCGCCGCCCCTGGACCCATGCAAGATTTCAAACGCTAATCATTAGAATTGGCAGGAAGGGCCGGTGATAGATTCCACTTTGATCTTGCGCTAACCCGCTTTCTTCAGAATTATGCGATCTCTCCTTTTGGTAACGCTAAACTTATTGAAATAAATGAAACATTTTTTGTATGTTTATTTTGAATACTTATTATGGAGGTGAGGCTATGGCTAGGCGGAAAAAGGGCAACTATGTCATTCAGGCTGTGGATAAAGCACTAGATCTTTTGGAGCAGTTCAACGGGGATAGGGATGAACTTGGAGTGACCGAGCTCAGCAACAGGCTCAACCTCCACAAGAACAACGTCTTCAGGTTACTGGCAACCCTTGAGACGAAGGGATACATCGAACAGAATAAGGCCACCGAGAATTACCGGCTGGGTGTGAAAAGCCTGGAGCTGGGTCAAGCCTTTATCAAACAGCTTGGCTTCGTCCGTCCGGTAAAGCCGTTCCTGAAGGAAATCGTTGAGAAATGCAACGAAACGGCTTACTTAGGGATAATTCGGCAAAACTTCGCCGTTTATGTGGATATGGAAGAAGCGAACCAAATAGTGAAGGTGGTCAATCG
>JABXJZ010000052.1:2746-8340 GCA_013375335.1 Desulfobacterales bacterium | reverse complement strand
TCATTTCTAATTATGATATCAGGGGCATTTAACTCTAAGAGGCGTTTCAGTCTGTTGTTCCTATTTATAACCCTGCGGTAGAGATCATTGAGATCTGAGGTAGCGAATCTCCCGCCATCTAAAGGCACCAAGGGTCTTAAGTCTGGTGGTAAGACCGGGATAACGTCGAGTATCATCCACTCCGCTCTATTCTTGGAGGATTTGAAGGAATCCACGATCCGGAGGCGTCTTGAAAGTTTCTTCCTCTTGGGCTCTGACTTGGTGCTGCCTATCTCAAGCTTCAACGTGGCAGCGAGCCCCTCCAAATCCAATTCCTTGAGCATTCTCTGAATGGCTTCAGCTCCCATTCCAGCCTCAAAGTCCCCGTACTCCTCTTTAGCCTTTAAATACTGCTCGTCTGTCAACAGGGTGCCCTTTGTCAGGGGTGTACCTTTCGGATCTATAACTACATAATTCTCAAAGTAAAGTATCTTTTCTAACGTCTTGAGCGTCATATCTAAAAGCAAGCCTATCTTGGAGGGGATACATTTCAAGAACCAGATGTGTGCTACCGGTGCGGCCAATTCAATGTGTCCCATTCTCTGTCTTCGCACCTTTGAGTGTGTGACCTCCACGCCACATTTCTCGCAGACAATACCCCTATGTTTCATCCTCTTGTATTTTCCGCAAAGGCACTCGTAGTCTCTTATGGGACCAAAGATCTTCGCACAGAACAATCCATCTCTTTCAGGTTTGAAGGTTCGATAGTTAATCGTTTCAGGTTTTCTAACCTCACCATGAGACCATTCCTTTATCTTCTCAGGCGAGGCTATAGAAATCTGTACCGATTTAAAGCTCAAGGGATCCTTTGGTCGTGTAAAAAAACCGTACAAATCTTCCACGGCTTCCTCCTCTGTTAACTCTCCTTATTATCTAAAAGGGTCTCAGGCTCTCCATCCTCGTTTAGCTCTACCTCTAGACCGAGACTCTGGAGTTCCTTGACCAAAACATTAAAGGACTCTGGCAGGCCAGCTTCTAAAAGATTATTCCCCTTTACAATCTTCTCATACATCCGTGTTCGACCTGCTACATCATCGGATTTGACAGTCAAAAACTCCTGTAAACAATATGCAGCTCCGTAAGACTCCATTGCCCAGACCTCCATCTCGCCCAAGCGCTGACCCCCAAACTGTGCCTTACCACCAAGAGGCTGCTGGGTAACTAAGGAATAGGGACCAATGGAGCGAGCATGGATCTTATCATCTACCAAGTGATGGAGTTTCATCATATACATGATGCCGACAGTCACCGAGTGATCAAAAGGCTCCCCTGTTCTACCATCATACAAAATCGTCTGACCGCTGATAGGTAAACCCGCCTTCTTCAAAAACCCGGTTACCTCCTCTTCTCTTGCACCATCGAAAACAGGAGTCGACACAGGTAAACCATCTCTCATGTAACTGGCATGCATCCTGAGGTCTTCGTCCGGAACCCCGGCAAACATCTCGTCGTATTCTTTAGAATAGAGAGCTCTCAACTTATCCTTCAATGAACCCTCACCTTTCAAGCTGTCCACCAGCTCTCCTATCTGGTGGCCGAGCTCACGGGCAGCCCAACCAAGATGGGCCTCTAAAATCTGCCCCACATTCATTCTGGAGGGCACGCCCAGGGGGTTTAGAACAATATCTACCGGTGTACCATCAGCAAAATATGGCATATCCTCCGCAGGGAGTATGAGAGAAATCACGCCCTTATTCCCGTGACGCCCGGCCATCTTGTCACCAACGGATAGTTTTCGCTTGACAGCCACAAATACCTTCACCATCTTGATCACTCCAGGGGATAGTTCATCACCCATATCTAACCTCTTTATCTTCTCCTGAAACAGCTCATGCAATTTTTCAACCTGCTCGCAATACCTTGAGACTATTGATTCCATCCGCTCAATGACTCCCATTTCAGCCTCAATATTCGCTCCCTGCCAGTAATCTATGGGAATCCTCTGCAAACACCCATGATCAATAAGCTGACCCCTCTTTAACAAAATCTCACCTGTCTCCTTATGCCTCAAACTCGACTTAAGGCGCTTTCCCTCTAAGATGACCGCTAACTTCTCCCGAGCATTTCTGGCCAAGACCCCGGTCTCATCCACCCTATCCTTTGTTAACTGACTGATCTCAGCTGCATGAATCGTCTTCGTTCTTTCGTCTTTTTCCACGCCTTTACGAGAAAACACCTGGGCATCAATAACTATACCCTCCACGCCAGGTGGAATCCTGAGCGAGGTATCCTTCACATCGCCTGCCTTTTCACCAAAGATAGCCCTCAAGAGCTTTTCTTCCGGTGATAATTGAGTCTCACCCTTCGGAGTAACCTTGCCAACCAAAATATCACCGGGCCCTACTTCTGCTCCCAGCCGTATAATACCGCTTTCGTCAAGCTTCTCGAGGGCATCCTCCCCCACGTTGGGTATATCTCGAGTAATCTCCTCTTTTCCAAGTTTAGTGTCTCTCGCCACAACAGAGAACTCTTCTATATGGATGGAAGTAAAGACATCTTCCCGTACCAACCTTTCACTTACGAGGACTGCGTCCTCGAAATTATACCCGCCCCATGAAAGAAGGGCGACTATCACGTTCCTTCCTAAGGCAAGCTCCCCTCTATCCATAGCGGGGCCATCTGCAATAATCTGGCCCCCTTTTACCCTGTCGCCCTTTTTTACGATGGGCCTTTGATTGTAACAGGTACTCTGGTTGGACCGCCTGAACTTTAATAGCTTATAGATGTCAACACCCTCTTCCTCTCTCTCTGACCGAATAACGATACGGGACGCATCGGCGCTCTCAACAATCCCATCTCTCCTTGCTACAGCAGCTACACCGGAGTGGCTCGCTATAATTTTCTCAATCCCAGTTCCAATGAGCGGAGACTCGGTCCGCAAAAGAGGTACAGCCTGCCTCTGCATATTGGAACCCATGAGGGCTCGGTTAGCATCATCATGTTCTAAAAAGGGGATTAATGATGCAGCAACACTTACTAACTGGTTTGGGGAGACATCCATATATTTAACCTCCTTGGCTGAGACTAAACATGCCTCACCTCCCTTTCTAGCCGCTACGACATCCCTGAGAAAATGACCATCAGGACTCAGGGCCTCATTAGCTTGCGCGATGGGGTACTCCCTTTCATCCATAGCTGTCAAATACTCTATCTTATCTGAAACAACGCCATCCTCTACTTTCCTGTAAGGTGTCTCTATAAAGCCAAACTCGTTTACACGAGAATAGGTACTGAGAGAGACAATTAAACCAATATTTGGTCCTTCAGGGGTCTCAATAGGACATATGCGACCATAATGGCTGGGATGTACGTCTCTCACTTCAAATCCCGCCCTGTCCCTGGTTAATCCTCCTGGGCCAAGTGCACTCAGCCGCCTTTTGTGAGTTATCTCCGACAGTGGATTAGTCTGATCCATAAATTGGGACAGCTGGCTTGACCCAAAAAACTCATTGATTACCGCAGAGACGGGCTTGGGATTAATCAAATCACGAGGCATCAAGGTATCAACATCCTGCAGGATCATCCTCTCTTTAATAGCCCTCTGCATCCTAATGAGTCCAACCCTGTACCCTTCTTCCAATAGCTCTCCTACGGATCTAACCCTGCGGTTTCCTAGATGATCTATATCATCAACGGTACCCTCCCTAACGCTCAACCTTACCAGTTCCTTAATAGTCGCCATTATATCCTCTTTTCTCAGTGTACATGTCTCTAAGGGAACATCCTGGTTGAGCCTGTAATTCATCTTCAAGCGACCTACCTGGGAAAAATTGTAGGTTGAGGGATTAGAGAAGACTCCTCTAAAATAGCCATTGGCCATCTCCTGTGTAGGCGGACTTGTTGGTCGCAACTTTCGGTAAATATCGAGAATAGCGTCATCGGTAGCAGTCACCTTGTCCAAAAGCATAGTATCCCTTATAGATCTATTAACATCTGGCGAATCTAGAACTAACAATTCAATCTCTTCAATGCCCTTCTCCTGTATAAGCTTGACATGCTCCTGCTCGAGAGTATGATTTGTTCTTACTAAGACCTCTCCCGTCACGGGATCAACGATATCACGTGCGGCAATCCTTCCCTGGAGATAATCTGAACTCACAGGTATCTGTTGCAAGCCGATATCGACGAGCTTCTTGTACAGCCTCTTGCTGAACTTCTCACCTTTTCTGCCTAAGATCTCTCCGCTTTTTGGGTCGATTATATCCTCAGTTATCCTTTGCCCCTGTAGGCTATTGAGATCCGAGGCACACCTAAAGAACAAGCCTTTACCGGCCGAGATCTTCTCCACATCGTAAAAATGGCGTAAGATTTCCTCCTCGGAATAGCCAAATGCCTTGAGAAGTGTGGTTGCTGGGAACTTTCGCCTCCTGTCGATTCTCACAAATAGGTTATCCTTGGTATCAAATTCGAGGTCAATCCAGGAACCCCGCAGGGGAATGATTCGTGCGGAATACAGGGGTTTTCCAGTGGGGTGTGTCTTTCCCATATCATTATCAAAGAAGACACCCGGGGACCTGTGAAGCTGGCTAACGATCACCCTCTCTACACCATTAATGATAAATGTTCCCCTCTCGGTCATCATTGGTAAGGTGCCAAAATAGATCTCCTGCTCCTTAATATCCCGTATGTTTTTGCTCCCCGCAACATCGTCAAGATCAAACACCACGAGTTGGACAACTATTTTAACTGGTGCCTCATAGGTCATGCCCTTCTTGAGACACTCCTCCTCATCATATTTTACATCCTCAAAGAAATACCGAACAAATTCCAGCGAACATGTCTGATGCAAGTCATGAATAGGAAAGATTGTTCTAAATGCCCCCTGAAGCCCAATTTCCCTACGCTCTTCGGCTGGAACTTCCTTTTGCAAGAAACGCTCATAAGAGTCTCTTTGCACATCTATTAGATCGGGTATATCAAGGATAGCTTTTATCCTCCCGAAGTTCTTTCTGGGATAGTAACTCATATTATTTGCCTTATTCACTCCGATCTCCTTATAAGATGTTATTAAGACGAATACTTTTGGGAGCCTATAACACACGCCATGGGCATCACCAAACACAAGTTCATGATTAGAGTCTACTGGATGTCAACTACAGCCCCGGCGTCTTCAAGTTGTTTCTTAATGTTCTCCGCGTCTTCTTTTGAAACCCCCTCCTTCACTTTGCTGGGGGCGCTGTCGACTAATTCCTTGGCCTCCTTTAATCCTAGATTTGTTACAGACCGAACCACCTTAATCACCTGAATCTTTTTATCCCCAACTCCTGTTAACATAACATTGAACTCCGTCTTTTCCTCCTCAGCTACCTGTTCAGCTTTTTCCGGAGCAGGGGCACCTGACACGGCCACCGAGGTAGCAGCTGAAATGCCAAATCTCTCCTCAAATTCCTTTATTAGCTCAGACAGCTCCAAAACGGTCATGTTTGAAATAAACTCAATTACGTCCTCTTTACTTATCTTGGCTGTCTTAGTTGTCTTAGCTGTCATATCTATCTCAAAACCTCCCTATTAAAATTTCATTATCCTAAGGCATGGATCTTTTCTAACCACAGACC
>JABXJZ010000052.1:0-2646 GCA_013375335.1 Desulfobacterales bacterium | reverse complement strand
AGCTGTCATATCTATCTCAAAACCTCCCTATTAAAATTTCATTATCCTAAGGCATGGATCTTTTCTAACCACAGACCTCCCATATCCAATCGATAATCTATGCCTTATGCCTTTTTATGGCCTCTAAGACATTGACCAATCTCCTTAGCATCTCAGATAATGTTCCAACAAAAGAAATTGGTACCCTAGAAAGAGAAAAGATAAGCTGCGCAAGAAGAACCTCTCTTGAAGGGAGTTCGGCTAACCTTTTGATAGCAGGTAATTCAATAATCCTACCGTTTACCTGACCGATCTTTACCTTTAATGCCTCATAATCCTGACTAAATTTCGTCAAGACCTTAGCAGGCGTTATCACATCATCGTACGTTATAGCTAAGGCACAAGGCCCAACAATGTAATCCTTTAAGATGGCTGTCTGTGTGTCCTGGCATGCAATCAACAGCAGCCTATTCTTTACGACCTGAAACTCGATATCGGCAGTGGTCAACTCGCGCCTCAATTTTGTCAGCGCCTCCACATTCAATCCCTGGTAGTCAACCACAAAGGTCCCGTAAGCCCTTCCGAGCCCCTCTTTTAACTTGGCGACAACCTCTTCCTTTTCCTTCCTATCCAAGGATGAAGATCACCTCCCCTCTTCTCCTCCATTGACATTCGCTATCTCAGGTGTCCAAAGATTTAGACACGAGAAGCGTCATGCAAATCTCCTCACAGGGTTTACCTCAGGAGATCTCGAACAAAGACTGGATCTACTTTAATGCCTGGCCCCATAGTCGTTGATATGGCGATGCTTCTTAGATAGGCTCCCTTGCTGGAGGATGGCTTTAACTTTAGGATAGTTTCGAGAAAAAAGGCTGAATTCTCCAGGAGTTTATCAACTCCAAAAGACACCCTCCCCATCGAGACATGTACTATTCCAGCCTTATCAACCTTGAAATCAATTTTTCCTGCCTTAAGCTCCCTGACGGCCCTGGCGACATCAAAGGTTACCGTACCAAGTTTTGCATTGGGCATCATACCTCTTGGGCCTAAGATGCGACCTAACTTACCCACTATGCTCATCATATCCGGAGTAGCAACGGCCTTATCAAACTCAAGCCACCCTTTCTGGATCTTCTCCGCGAGATCCTCGGAGCCAGCAAAATCAGCCCCTGCTTCCAATGCCTCCCTTTCTTTTTCTCCCTTAGCAAAAACAATCACCCTAACTGGTTTGCCAATACCATGGGGAAGGGAAACAGTACCCCGTACCATCTGATCTGCATGGCGTGGATCAACACCTAACCGAACAGACATGTCTACCGAGGCATCAAAGTTCACGTGTGAACTACCTATAGATAATTCAATGGCCTCCTTAAACGGGTATCTCTTCGACCTGTCTATCTTTTTCGCTGCCTCGATATACTTCTTTCCCCTCTGAGGCATATCCTTGTCTTCCTAAATCCTCTTTGCCTTAACCATCCTCAACACTTATTCCAATGCTTCGGGCTGTACCCTCAATAATCTTCACCGCACCTAGCAGGTCAACAGCGCTGAGGTCTCCAAATTTTAGTTTAGCTATCTCCTCTATTTGACTCCTAGTCACAGTCCCCACTTTCTCCCTCTTTGGGTCGGAAGAACCCTTGGCTATATTTGCTGCCTGCTTGAGAAGAACAGAGGCAGGTGGGGTCTTGGTTACAAAAGAGAAGGATTTATCCGCGTAAACCGTTATAACCACGGGAATAATCATACCCTCCTGATTTTGTGTCCGGGCATTAAAGGCCTTACAGAATTCCATTATGTTAACGCCATGTTGTCCCAGTGCAGGCCCAACTGGTGGTGAGGGATTTGCTTGTCCGGCCCTCACTTGCAATTTGATCGTTGCGGTGACTTTCTTTGCCATATGCCCTTCTATATCTTTGTAACCTGTACGAAATCGAGTTCAACTGGGGTTGAACGTCCGAAGATACTTATCAAAACCCTTAGCTTAGCCTTATCTGGTTTCACTTCCTCCACGATTCCGTTGAAGTTGGTAAAGGGACCATCAATCACCCGAATCTCATCACCCTCTTCAAAAAAGAACTTCGGTTTTGGCTTTTCCTTTCCATCCTGCATCCTTGCAAGGATCCTGGCAGCCTCCTCTTCGGAAATCGGAACTGGCTTTGTCCTCCCACCCAAAAATCCTGTCGTCTTGTCTGTGCTTTGAACTATATGCCATGTTTCATCAGTCATTGCCATTTGGATCATTACGTAACCAGGATAAAATTTCCGAGAAGATGTCTTCTTCTTCCCTTTCACCAACTCTATAACCTGCTCAGTGGGCACTACTATCTGGTCAAAGTACTCCTCTTTCCCCAGCGACTTGATCTTTTCTTGTAGGGTCTCCTTTACCCTGTTTTCAAATCCAGAGTAGGTGTGGACTATGTACCACTTTAACTCCACGCTAACCCCTGAGTTCTACCAATTGTTATCCAACTACATTCCTTATAATCTTCACCAAACCTAGATCGACTATACCCAGGAAAAAGGCAATTAAGAATACTAATATCAGAACTACCGCTGTAGTAGATAGGAGTTCCTTTCTTGTGGGCCAAGTTACCTTTTTAAGCTCCACCTTGGCATCGACCAGAAACTGTCGAGCCACGGTAAAGTATCTCTTGGGTACAAATGCAC